>JAUSIF010000097.1 GCA_030648135.1 Xanthobacteraceae bacterium | reverse complement strand
TCATCATCTCATCGGCGGCGTGCGGTATCTAGTCTGGGATACCGGCCGGGGCTTAGGGCCCACTGAGCGCGAATTCTTCGCCTGGGTGACGATCGTGAGCTCGGTGACGCTTACGCTCATCGTCTGGATGCTCGGTTTCATGTTCAAAGCCTGAATGGAGCGGGACCATGCGCACATCTCTCGGCCGCGTTCGCGGGCTCGGCAGCGCCCGTTCCGGCACCCGGGAATTCTGGGTTCAGCGCCTCACCGCGATCGCGAGCGTGCCGCTCTTGCTCGCCCTCGTCATTCTCGTCATCGCTCTCGCCGGGCGCAGTCATGCCTCGGTGATCGCAACGCTCGGCCAGCCCGCGATCGGTATCCTGCTGCTCGCGTCAATCGTCGCGGTGATCGTCCATATGCACATCGGCATGCAGATTATCATCGAGGACTATGTGCCAAGCGAGGGGATGAAGGTCACGCTGCTGATGACCAATACGTTCTTTTCGTTCTGCGTCGGACTTGTCGCGGTTTTCGCCATCTTGAGAATCTGCCTTGGATTGTGAACAATAGCGATGACCAACCCCGCAAAGACTAAAGCTCCCGCGATCAACAATCGCGCCTATCCGATCACGGATCATACTTATGACGTGGTCGTGGTCGGCGCGGGCGGCGCGGGTTTGCGCGCGGTCATCGGCTGTGCCGAGGCGGGCTTGCGCACGGCCTGCATCACCAAGGTGTTTCCAACCCGTTCGCACACGGTCGCCGCCCAAGGCGGCATCTCGGCCGCGCTCGGCAACATGGGCGAGGACGACTGGCGCTGGCACATGTACGACACCGTCAAGGGGTCCGACTGGCTCGGCGACCAGGATGCGATCGAATATCTCTGCCGCCACGCGCCGGCCGCCGTCTATGAGCTCGAGCATTGGGGCGTGCCGTTCTCGCGCACCGAGGAAGGCAAGATCTATCAGCGGCCGTTCGGCGGCATGACCACCCATTTCGGCAAGGGCACCGCGCAGCGTACCTGCGCTGCCGCCGACCGCACCGGCCATGCCATGCTGCACACACTCTACGGTGCGGCGCTGAAGCATCAGGCCGAATTTTTCATCGAATATTTCGCCATCGACCTTCTGATGGACGAGAACGGACGCTGTTGCGGCGTCGTCGCGCTGAACCTCGATGACGGGGCAGTTCACCGCTTCCGCGCCCATGTCGTCATTGTCGCGACTGGCGGCTACGGCCGCATTTATTATTCCTGCACTGGCGCCCATACCCAGACCGGCGACGCTAACGGCATGGTACTGCGCGCGGGCCTACCTTTGCAGGACATGGAATTTGTTCAATTTCATCCGACCGGCATCTATGGCGCGGGCTGTCTGATCACCGAAGGTGTGCGTGGCGAAGGCGGCTACCTGGTCGATTCCGAAGGGGAGCGCTTCATGGAGCGCTACGCGCCGCATGCCAAGGATCTTGCCTCGCGCGATGTGGTCTCGCGCGCCATGACCATCGAGATTCGCGAGGGCCGCGGTGTCGGCAAGAACAAGGATCATATCTACCTGCACCTCGATCATCTTGACCCGAAGGTCATTCACGAGCGTCTGCCTGGCATTTCCGATAGCGCGAAAATTTTCGCCGGCGTCGATGTGACCCGGGAGCCGATCCCGGTGCTGCCGACCGCCCATTACAATATGGGCGGGATTCCCACGAACCATCACGGCGAGACGCTGACCAAGAAGAACGGTAATCCCGATACGGTCGTACCCGGTCTGATGGCGCTCGGCGAAGCGGCTTGTGTCTCGGTGCATGGCGCCAACAGTTTGGGATCGAACTCGCTCATCGACCTAGTGGTGTTCGGCCGCGCGGCCGGCCTGCGTTGCGCCGAGCTCCTCACGCCAAACGAGAAGCAGCCGGAGCTGCCGAAGAACTCGGCCGAGCTTTCGCTCGGCCGCCTCGACAAGTTCCGCCATGCCAATGGTTCCACGCCCACCGCGGAGCTGCGCCTGAAGATGCAGAAGGTGATGCAGGCCAACTGCGCCGTGTTCCGCTCGGGCGAGGTGCTCGAAAAGGGCCACAAGCTCATCCACGACGTGTTCGCTGGCATCGCCGATATCAAGGTCAGCGACCGCTCGCTGATCTGGAACTCCGATCTCATCGAGACGCTGGAGCTCGACAATCTGATCGCGCAGGCGGTGGTCACCATGGACTCGGCGCTGAACCGCACCGAGAGCCGCGGTGCGCATGCGCGCGAGGATTTCCCCGAGCGCGACGACAAGAATTGGATGAAGCACACGCTCGGCTGGATGGACGCGAACGGACAAGTGCGCATCGACTACCGCCCGGTGCACACCTATACGTTGACCAACGAAGTGCAATATATCGAGCCGAAGAAACGGGTGTATTAACGCAATGGTCCAGTTCACGCTTCCCAAGAACTCCAAGATCACCCAGGGCAAGACCTGGCCTCGCCCGGCCGGCGCCAAACGCACGACCGAGTTCCGCGTCTATCGCTGGAATTCGGAAGACGGCCGCAATCCGCGCATGGACATCTATTTTGTCGATCGCGACGATTGCGCGCCGATGGTTCTCGATGCGCTGATTTGGATCAAGAACAACATCGACGCGACGCTCACCTTCCGCCGCTCCTGCCGCGAGGGCGTGTGCGGCTCCTGTTCCATGAACATCGACGGCACCAACACGCTCGCCTGCACCAAGGGCATGGATGAGATCAAGGGCCCGGTGCGCGTCTATCCGCTGCCGCACATGCAAGTGGTCAAGGATTTGGTGCCGGACATGACCAACTTCTACACCCAGTACGCCTCGATCCAACCCTGGCTCAAGACCGAGACGCCAACGCCGGAGAAGGAGTGGAAGCAGAGCCACGAAGACCGCGAGAAGCTCGACGGGCTCTACGAATGCATCCTGTGTGCTTGCTGCTCGACCTCGTGCCCGAGTTATTGGTGGAACAGCGAGCGCTATCTCGGCCCCGCCGTGCTGCTGCAGGCTTACCGCTGGTTGATCGACAGCCGCGACGAGGCAACCGGCGAACGGCTCGATCAGCTCGAGGATCCGTTCCGCCTCTATCGCTGTCACACGATCCTGAATTGCGCGAAGGCCTGTCCGAAGGGTTTGAATCCGGCCAAGGCGATCGCCGAGATCAAAAAAGTGATGGTCGCGCGCCAGCTCTGACGCGCGACCGTCCGGCAGACTCAGAGTAGGGTTAGGAAGAACGCCGTCAGCGTTACTTCCGCCTTCTCCGCCGTCTCCTGGTTTTGCGCTTGACGACTTTCTTCGTCTTCGTCACGCGCCGTTTCCTACGCTTGGTCTTACGCTTCTTTGCTTTTCTCATGGTGCGCCTCTTTCTAGATTTCTTCGTGGTGCGCTTCTTCGCGGCCTTCTTTGCAGTTTTTTTCTTCGCGGGTGTTTTCGTCG
>JAUSIF010000095.1 GCA_030648135.1 Xanthobacteraceae bacterium | reverse complement strand
TGGCCCGGCGGCTGGAGGGGCGCGTGGTCATCGCGACCCATAATCCGGGCAAGCTCGCCGAGATGCGAGACCTGCTTGCACGATATGGCATCGAGGCGGTCTCGGCGGGCGAACTCGGCCTGGTCGAACCCAAGGAGAGCGGTGCGAGTTTCGCCGAGAATGCGCGCATCAAGGCAAGCGCGGCCGCGGCCGCCGCGAAGCTTCCGGCGCTGGCCGACGATTCCGGGCTTAACGTCGAAGCGCTCGACGGGCAGCCTGGAATTCATTCCGCCCGCTGGGCTGGTGCGGATAAGGATTTTGCCCGCGCCATGCGCATAGTCGAAGAGAAGCTCGCAGATCGCGGCGCAACGAGCCCGGATCGCCGGCGGGCGGCATTCGTTGCCGCGCTTTGCCTCGCCTGGCCCGACGGCCATATGGAGAGCTTCGAGGGCAGGGTCGAGGGGATGCTGATATGGCCGCCGCGGGGGACGCGCGGCTTCGGTTATGATCCGATGTTCCTGCCCAACGGTCACACGCGGACCTTCGGAGAGATGAGCGCGGAGGAAAAGCACGGATTGCCGCCGCGGGGAACCGGCTTGTCGCATCGCGCGCGTGCCTTTATGGCCCTGGCGGAGGCCTGTCTTGACTGAAACAGCCACCATCGAGCGCCGCGATACCGCCACCCCCGTACCCGGGTTGCCCGGCTTCGGGGTCTACGTGCATTGGCCGTTCTGCCTGTCGAAATGCCCCTATTGCGATTTCAACAGCCACGTCCGCCATGAGGCGCCGGACGAGGCCCGTTTCGCGCGCGCGATTGCGGCCGAGATCGCGCACGCCGCCGCCGTCACCGGACCGCGCCAGGTTGCGAGCATTTTCTTCGGCGGCGGCACGCCCTCGCTGATGAAACCCACGACCGTCGCCGCGATTCTGGATGCCATCGCAAAGCAGTGGTCGTTCTCTCCCGACATCGAAATCACGCTCGAGGCCAATCCAACCAGCGTCGAGGCGGATCGCTTCCGCGGCTATCGGCAGGCCGGCGTCAACCGGGTGTCGCTCGGCGTGCAATCGCTCGATGATCATGCGCTGAAGGCGCTCGGCCGGCTGCATACGGCCGCTGAAGCGCTCGCCGCCGTCGCCATCGCGAAGGCGGTTTTTCCGCGCGTCTCCTTCGACCTCATCTATGCCCGCCCCGGCCAGACGCCTTCGGCCTGGCGCGTGGAGATTCTGCGCGCGTTCGCAGAAGATATCGAGCATCTCTCGCTTTATCAGCTCACCATAGAAGAGGGCACGCCATTCGCGGCGTTGCATCGCTCGGGGCGTCTGGTCATTCCCGACGCCGATGCGGCGCGCGCGTTGTGGGACGTGACGCAAGTGGCTTGCAATGCCGCCGGGCTGCCCGCTTACGAGATCTCGAACCATGCCCGGCCCGGTGCCGAGTGCCGTCACAACCTCCTCTATTGGCGTTCCGGCGAATATGCGGGCGTCGGTCCCGGCGCGCATGGGCGTATCGACGACGGCCATGGACGCCGTGCCATTGCCACCGAACGCCATCCGGAACGCTGGCTCGCTCGCGTCGAGCAAATCGGACACGGCCTCATCGTCGACGAGCGGCTTGGGCAGATCGAGCTCGCGGACGAATTTCTGCTGATGGGGCTTCGGCTCGGCGAGGGGATCGACCGGGCGCGCTATATCCGTCTCGCCGGACGCGACTTCGATCCCGGGCGCATGGCCGCGCTCCTGGAGCAAGGTCTGGTCGAGGCCACCGCGGAGGGACGGTTGCGCGTCACCGCGGCCGGATTTCCGCTGCTTGATGCGATCGTCGCCGATCTCGCGGCTTGAGCTTCAGAGCGCGGCACTCGTAAAGCTGCGCGGTGCCGGGCTGATGACCCGCGCGGTGCCGTTGCGTATTTCCATCACGGCAAGGCCGCGCTCGCAGGTGCCATCGGAGCGGAAGCGGAATACGCCGTCGATGCCGTTGAAGCCCGACGGATTGGTCAGCGCCTCTTCCGAGAATCGGTTCGGGCCTTGGGTTTTCACCAACGCCGCGATGAGTGAAACCGCGTCATAGGCGAGACTCGCCGTGCGCACCGGATCGCGCCCGAAGCGCGCCTTGTAGCGCTGCGCGAAGGCGCGAAAGCCGGTGATGTCCGGGGCCGCAAACCAGGCGCCGTTGAGGTTCGGATCGGAGAACAGCTGAGGGTCGTCCCACAGGCCGGTGCCAACGTACTGGATACGGCGCGAGGAAACCCCGTTGGCGTTGAGGAGCTGGACCACCTGCGGCGTCGCATCGGCGGCATCGGCAATGAAGATCGCGTCGGCCTGCTTGACCGAAGAGGCGACCTTCCTCACCGGTTCGGCCATCCTGGCCGGCTCGTTCAGGTAGTGCTCGAGTGCCACGACACGGCCCTTGCGCGCCGCCACCGCCTGTTTGAACCCGCCCTCGATGACTGTGCCGTAGATATTGTCGGGCAGGAGCGCGAGAAACGATTTCTTTCCGTTCGCGATGGCGTAGCCGACGATCCGTTCTACGTCGGACTCGGGCAGAAAGCTCAACAGATAGACGCCGCGGGCGGCGACATTGGTGTCGGTCGAGAAGGCAATCATCGGGATGCTGCGGTTTCGCGTCAGCTGACCCGCCGCCGCGACCGAATGGCTGAAGAGCGGACCGAGAATGATCTCGGCGCCCTCCGCGAGCGCGGCCACTACGGCGGCCTGCGCGCCTTGCGCGGTGCCGGCGTCATCCTTGACGATAAGCTGGATGTTCGGATTGGCGAACTCGGCGAGCGCGAGCTCCGCCGCATTGCGCATCGATTGGGCCGCGGCACCGGCATTGCCATCGGCGCTCAATGACAGGATGAGGCCCACGCGGACCCCTCCTGCCGCGCCCAGACTGTTTTGCGGCTGAACTTCCGGCAATGGCGCCGGAGAGACCGGCGAGCCGAACATCGGGCCGAGTTCGGGGCCGATGGAACTGGAGCACCCCGCCAGCGCGAGCCCGAGAACGGCGAGCAGGCCTCTCAGCCAGCCTGCGAGGACCGCAGCACCCGTATTTCTCACTCCATACGCACGGAAAAGCATCCGATCCTCGGCTATGGTCGAGTGCCCTACTGTGCGGGGCAATCTGTGGCAGCAACATGCCCATGTCAAAGTTTCCAGCCGGTTTCGATGCGGCTTGCGGCTGTCCCCTGCCCGCGGCGCCCGCTAGAGTCCGAAACGGCCGTCCGCCATGCCCGAAGACCACCATCCGCAGAGCCGAGATGACCGTAGAGCGTTCATTCAGCTTTGAGCCGGTCGCGCTCGCGCCGGGGCTGCATGTGGTCGCAACCCCGATCGGCAATTTAAGCGACGTGACCCTGCGTGCGCTTGTCGTCCTTGCCAGCGCCGACTTGGTTTTGTGCGAGGACACCCGTGTCACGCGCAAGCTGCTTAACCGCTATGGGCTGAAACCCGCGCTGCTCGCCTATCACGACCATAATGCCGCGGCGGTGCGCCCGCGCGTGCTCGCCCGTCTTGGCGAGGGCGCTGCGGTCGCGCTGGTGTCGGATGCCGGCACGCCGCTCGTGTCCGATCCCGGTTACAAGTTGGTGGAAGCCGCGATCGCGGCGGGCTACCGCATCTACCCGGTGCCGGGGCCTTCGGCCGCGCTCGCAGCACTGGTCGCGGCGGGACTGCCGACCAACCGTTTCTTTTTCGAGGGCTTCCTGCCGGCAAAATCCGCGGCGCGGCGCAAACGCATCGCCGAACTCGGCCGCGTGCCGGCAACACTCGTGCTCTACGAGAGCGGACCTCGCCTGGCCCGGAGCCTGGCCGATCTCGCAGCCGGCCTGGAGAAGAGGCAAGCCGCCATGTGCCGCGAACTCACCAAGATGTTCGAGGAAATCCGCCGCGGCGGCCTCGCCGAACTCGCCGCCCACTATGCGCAAGCGGGCCCGCTCAAGGGCGAGATCGTGATCGTGATCGGTCCGCCCGATGCCGACGCGCCGGAAGTGTCACCCGAGGATCTCGATGAGCGGCTCCGGGCTGCACTCGCTAAATTGTCGCTAAAAGACGCGGCGGCCGCCATCGC
>JAUSIF010000091.1 GCA_030648135.1 Xanthobacteraceae bacterium | reverse complement strand
CGCTGCTCTATCCTGCTGAGCTACGGGACCGGCGGGATTCCCCTTAGCATAGGCCGCTAAGCGGCGCATCGCGGCGCTTAGCGGATATAAACGGTTCAGAATATCCTCTGGTCGCGTCGCTGCCGCAGAATCGCCGCCTTGAAGCCGTTTGTACGGCAGGACGCTGTTGAGTGGGACGAGATGGGGTGGAGTTCCGGTAAAGCTCGGGCATTCGCGCCCGCACTGATCGCGGCTGCGGCTTTCGCCGCCCCCTCCGCTCGGGCAGCGGACGGCGTCTGCGCCGAGGCCGGCGCCTTGTTCGCGACCGCCGAGGCGACGGGCGCGCGCGACGGCATAACTATCCGTCTTGTCGACGGCCGCGAGGTCCGTCTCGCCGGCGTGATCGCCGCGACCGATCTAGACGGAGACGCGGACGCCGTACGTCGCGCCGCCTTGGCGCTCGATCAAAAAATTGCCGGGCGGTGGATCACGCTCCATGGCCGCGCCGAGGACAAGGATCGCTATGGCCGTCTGCTGGCCCAGGTCGGGATCGAAGGCGAGGAGGCGAGCTGGGTTCAGGCCGCGCTGGTGGCGGCCGGAGTCCTGCGGGTCGCGCCCGCGCCGGGTGCGCCCGCCTGCGCTCAAGCGCTGCTCGCCCGCGAGCGCGCTGCCCGCGCCGCCCGCGCCGGGCTGTGGGCTTTAAGCCGCTTTGCCGTCGAGTCGGCGGATTCGATCGCAGTGCTCACCGCCGCCACCGGCCGCTATGCGATCGTCGAAGGCACGGTGCGCCGGATTGGAGAGTCCGGCGGGCGGCTCTTGCTCGATTTCGGAACGCGCTATACGGAGGATTTCACGGTGATGATTCCGCGTGATGCGCGCGCGGCCTTCGCCGCCGCCGGCATTGACTTGAAGGCGCTGGCGGGAAAACGCGTGCGCGCCCGCGGCGTTCTCATCTCCTGGGGCGGGCCCGCCGTCGAGATCCGACTGCCGGCAGCACTGGAGCTCGTGGCAAAGGACGGCGCATGAGTTGGTTGGAATTCGAGCAAGCGTTTTGGAACGGCGCGCGCCGCGGCGTGCTCGCCGTGCTTGCGGCCGCGTTCGTCGTCGCCGGCTGTACCAGCGTCGATTTCGATCGCGTCGGTCTCTCCGATGTCTCGGCGTCGCGCGATGATATTGCGGCGGACCTGCCGCCGGCGCAGCGGCGCGAGCACGAACGGCTGGTCGCTGCCTATGGCGGGGTCTATCGCGCGCCCAAGCTCGAGGCGCTGATCAATCACACGGTCGAGCGTTTGGTCGCCACTTCGGAGCGCCCCGATCTCAAGTATCGCGTGGTCATCCTCAACTCGCCCTCCATCAACGCCTTCGCGCTGCCCAGCGGATCGCTCTATGTCACCCGCGGGCTCATTACGCTTGCCAACGACAGCGCGGAACTCTCGTCCGTGCTCTCGCATGAAATGGCGCACGTCATTGCCCGCCATGCCGCCATCCGCGAGGATCAGATCCGCCAGGCGGTGATCGTCAGCCGCGTCATTTCCGATGTGCTCAGCGATCCCGACCTCGGCGCGCTCGCGCTCGCCCGCTCGAAGCTCTCGCTTGCCACCTTCTCGCGCGGCCAAGAGCTGGAGGCCGACGCGGTCGGCGTCGGTATTTCCGCGCGCGCGGGCTACGATCCCTATGGAGCCTCGCGCTTCCTGACGTCCATGGGCCGCTACGCGGCGCTGCGTGGAGCCGGGTCCGGCCAATCACAATCGAACGATCGCCTTGATTTTCTCTCCAGCCATCCCTCGACGCCGGAGCGGATCTCGATCGCCGCCGCCAATGCCCAGCAAAATGTCACGCCGGGCGCGAACGAACGCGAGCGCAAGTCGTTTCTGGAGGCGATCGACAGCCTCGTCTATGGCGACGATCCGAAGGAGGGCTTTGTGCGCGGACAGCGCTTCCTGCACCCCAATCTCGGCTTCACCTTCACGGCGCCCGATGGCTTCGCGCTCGAAAACACGCCGCAGGCCGTGCTGGGAGCCTCCGCCACGGGCAAGGAAGCACTCCGGCTCGATGCCGTGCGCGTGCCGGCGATGCAGGCGCTCGCGAGCTATCTGTCCTCGGGCTGGATCGACGGGGTCGAGGAAAGCTCGATCCAGGAGATGAATATCAACGGCTTCCCGGCCGCGACCGCGGTCGCCCGCGGCGAGCAATGGTCGTTCAGGCTGTTCGTGATCCGGTTCGGGAGCGACGTCTATCGTCTCGCCTTCGCCGCCCGCGAGCTCAGCCCCGCGCTCGACGGGGCATTCCGTACCGCCGCCGAAACCTTCCGGCGGGTGCCGGTCGAGGAAGCCAAGGGCGCGAGCCCGCTGCGCATCTCGGTCGTGCGGGTCGGCCTGACCGACACGGTCGACCGCCTGGCCAAACGCATGGCGGTGCCCGACCGCAAGCTCGATCGCTTCCTCGTGCTCAATGGCCTGGAGCGCGGCGCCAAGCTCGGCACGGGCGACCAGGTCAAGATCGTGGTCGAATAAAAAGGCCCGGCGACGGGCCGGGCCTTTGAACTTGCGGGATGGCTGAGCGGCGTCAGGCCGCCTGTTCGCGGACGTCGTCATCCGCGGACTTCGGAGTCCGGCGCGGGCCCTTCAAAAGGTTGGTCTCGATCAGCTTCGCCGCTTCGGTCTCGGTGATATCCTCGACGGCGGAGAGCTCGCGCAGCATCCGGTCGAGCGCGGCTTCATAGAGCTGCCGCTCGCTGTAGGACTGCTCCGGCTGGCTCTCCGAGCGGAACAGATCGCGCACCACCTCGGCGATGGCGATGAGATCGCCGGAATTGATCTTGGCTTCGTATTCCTGCGCGCGCCGGCTCCACATGGTGCGCTTGATGCGCGCCCGGCCCTTGAGCGTGTCGAGCGCCTTCTTCAACACCTCGGGCGGCGCGAGCTTGCGCATGCCGACGGCGGCCGCCTTGGAGGTCGGCACGCGGAGCGTCATCTTGTCCTTGGCGAAGTTGATGACGAAGAGTTCGAGCTTGAACCCCGCGACTTCCTGTTCCTCGATGCGTACGATCTGGCCCACGCCGTGGGACGGATAGACGATACGCTCGTGGGTCCGGAAGCCTTGGCGGCTGTGGCTCTGACGGGTCGGCGCGGTCTTCTTGGTCGGCATTTGCACCCTGCTCCTGTGCCCGGCCTCTCGCCGGGCTACTCAATCTTCGACGCGCTCTCTTGGCGCTCCGGGACACCGCCCTGGCCGGTTCCGCCGGCCTCGGGGTCGACACATTCCCACCCGCCCCGCGCGCTGCGAGCGCGCCCAAGGCGATCACGACGGGCCAAAATTCCGATAAAAACAGCTCCCGAAGGAGCTCGCGGCCAGGCGGAAACGCTCGATGTTCTTGTAATATAGCACAATTTTGCCAAAAATCAAAGCCTTACCGCATCGCGATGCCGACAAGGTTAGCGCCGGAACGTTACCACAACAAATTCGCGGGAAATTCGTTCAGTCACCTTGCCCCGGTTTGGGCGAGAACTGCGCTTCCTTGTTGGGTTTTCCCTCCCATTCCTTGGCGTCCGGCGGAGGGTCGCGTTTCACCGTGATGTTCGGCCAGACCTTGGCGTATTCGGCATTGAGCGCGAGCCATTTCTCGAGCCCCGGCACGGTGTCCGGCTTGATCGCATCGACCGGGCATTCGGGCTCGCACACGCCGCAATCGATGCATTCGTCGGGATGGATGACGAGCATATTTTCGCCCTCGTAGAAGCAGTCCACCGGGCAGACCTCGACGCAATCCATGTATTTGCAGCGGATGCAGCTATCGTTGACGATGTAGGTCATTGCGAATTTCCGTGGGCGGCGGCCGTGGGCTCGGGGCGGGGCCTAGCGCAGGCTTATCTAGTGCCGCAAGCGAGGCATGGATAGGGCTCAGGCGTCGAGTGTGCCGCGCTGGCGCAAGCGATCGAGCGCGCGGCGCTCGCGCTTGGTGGGCCGCCCTTCTCCCCGAGCCCGCATCGGCGTGGAAGCGAGCGGCGTCTGTTTCGGTGCGGCCGGGCCGATATCCTCATAGAGCCGCTTTGCCTCCTCGGCCGTGCCGCGGCGCGCGGCGAAGGCGACCACCCGCAAGACCCTGACCCCGCCCGGCAAGGCGACCGTGAGCACGTCGCTGATCCGCACCGCTTTACCGGGGATGCCGACGCGCTGGCCGTTGACGCGGACATGACCCGAAGCGGCGAGCGCCGCCGCGAGCGCACGCGTGCGCACGAGACGCGCATGCCAGAGCCACCGGTCGATGCGCTGACGGTCGGCGTCCAAGGGCGTTCAGCTCTTGTCTTTGCCGGCGGCTTCGAGCCGGGCCTTGAGCTCCAGCAGCGCGGCGAAGGGCGAGTTCGGATCGATCTGCTTCTCACGCGGGCGCGGTTGGTCGCGGAAGCTTTCCTGGCGCGGCTTTCCCTGTGGCCGATTGTCACGTTCCGGGCGGGGCCTGTCCCCGCGCCGCGGTCCACGTCGCCGGCCATCGCGACGATCCGGTCTTTCGGCTTCGCCGGCCGGAGCTTCGGCTTTGGCTGTCTGCTCTTGCGGTGGGGCGTGGCGCTCCTCCTTTTTTTCGA
This sequence comes from Xanthobacteraceae bacterium, assembly GCA_030648135.1. Classification (GTDB taxonomy): domain Bacteria; phylum Pseudomonadota; class Alphaproteobacteria; order Rhizobiales; family Xanthobacteraceae; genus JAUSIF01. The sequence goes on along the minus strand of JAUSIF010000091.1, from coordinate 1,528 downwards.
CCGCCGGATCGCGACGTTCTTCCTTGCGTCTTGGCTTCGGCCGCCGCGCGCCTTCGGGCCAGCCCGGTCGCCAGACCTCGATCAAGGCCGGTTCGGCCGTGACGTTCTCGGAAGACCCTGTGGGAACGGCCATAGTCTCCGAGCCCACAGGGGCCGTAGTCAGCGCTTGTGCCGGCTCGGCTGCGGCGGCCGCAGGCAATGGAGATACGGCTGCCGTCACTTCGGCGGGAGCGGGCGTATCGTTCGGCGCGGGGCTGATTTCCGGCTCGGGGGCGATGGCCGGGGCGTCGGACTCGACGCGAGCCTCCGGCGCGCTCGCATTCTCCAGGGGCTCCGCGGCGGCTGGAGCGGGCTCGGGCGGGGGTGCCGGCCGGCGATCCAGGCGATAGCCGAGCGCGCGCAGGATCGAGGAAAAATCCTCGCCGGCGCAGCCGGCGAGCGAGGTCATGGCGACCGTCACGACAAAGCCTTTGCCGTCGAAGGCGCCCGCGGGCTTTTCGCCGGGCGCGCCCAGCCGCCAGGAGAGGGCGGGACGGATCAGGTCGGCCAGACGCTCGAGGATATCGACCCGGATGGCGCGCGCGCCGCAGACCCGATAGCCGATGATGCGGTAGAGCGTCTTGGCGGCATCGGGAGCGACCGGGATCGAGGTTCGCCCGCTGGAAGCGAGACCCGGCAGCTCCTCGATCCCATTCTGGTCGAGGCCGCCGTGTTTCAGCGCCCACAGCAACAGGCCGAGCGTGCGCGGGGCAGGCTTCAACAGCGCCGGCATGTAGATGTGATAGGCGCCGAAGCGCACGCCGTACTTGCGCACGGTCGCCCGCGTGGTCTGGTCGAGGCTTTTCACCTCCTCGGCGACTTTCGGGCGGTCGAGTACACCGAGCGCCTCCACCAGCTGGAAGGCGACGCCGCGGGCGATGCCGGTGATGTCCTCGGCCTTACCGAGCGCGATCAGCGGCCCGAGCAGCTTATCGATGTGGGTCTTGAGCCAGAGCGAGAGCCGCGCTTCGACGCCTTCTCTCGCGGCGCCGGCGAGTTGCTCGTCGGCGAGCACGCGCAGGCGCGGCTCGAGCACATTGTCGCTGGGCACGAGACGCGCGACCGCTTCTCCGATCCAGCGGATCGCGCCGTCGCTGGCAAGGACGAATGCGTTGTCGGGCGCTTCGCCAAGGCGTTTGGCGCGGGCCTCGAGCTCGCCCGCGAGCGCCTTCTGGGCCGTCGCGCGCAAGGCCTTGGCATCCGGCCCGCCGCCCGACGCTTCAGGCGCGAACTCGAAGCCCGAGAGATGACCGATGACATGGCCCTCGACGATGACATCGCCCGTCTTGCTGATCTCCGTATCCAACATCGCGTTCTCTCTGAGGCGTCGCATCAGCATGCTGGTGCGGCGGTCCACGAAGCGCTGGGCGAGCCGTTCGTGCAGCGCGTCCGAAAGCTTGTCCTCGACCCTTCGGGTGACGCCTTGCCAGTGCTCCGGATCGTCCAGCCAATCCAGCCGGTTCGCGACGAAGGTCCAGGTGCGTACCTG
>JAUSIF010000090.1 GCA_030648135.1 Xanthobacteraceae bacterium | reverse complement strand
CTATATCCTGCGCGCGAGCGACAAGAATGAGCTGGTGGCGCGGGTGCGCACCCAGGTGCGGCGCAAGCGCTATACCGAACGGCTGCGCGACAACGTGCAGTGCTCGATGGAGCTCGCCGTCACCGATGCGCTCACCGGGCTGTTCAATCGCCGCTACATGGAACGCCACGTCGGCACGCTGGTGGAGCGGGCGGCGGCGCGCGGCAAGCCGCTGTCGGTGCTGATCCTCGACCTCGATTATTTCAAGTCGATCAACGACAGCAACGGCCACGACGCCGGCGACGACGTGCTGCGCGAGTTCTCCGACCGGCTCAAGGCCTCGATCCGCGGCATCGATCTGGCCTGCCGTTACGGCGGGGAAGAGTTCGTGGTGGTGATGCCCGACACCGATCTCGGCATCGCCACGCTGGTGGCCGAGCGCATCCGCCGCCGCATCGCCGGCGAGCCGTTTCCGATCGAGCGCGGCGCCCGCGCGATCGAGGTCACCATCAGTATCGGCATCGCCACCCGAGTGGGCTCCGACGACGATGCCGCGCAGATGCTGAAGCGCGCCGACGAGGCGCTTTATCGCGCCAAACGCGACGGCCGCAACCGGGTGGTGGCCGACGCTGCTTGACGGCCCGCGGCTCCGAATCCGCGCCTATGCGGGTTTGGTTCTTTCATCGCCAGTCGGGTATGCCCGACGGGCGTCCCGGTTTCATCGCAAGTCGGGCAAGCCGCGACTTGCCTGATTTCAACGCCAGTCGGGCAAGCCCGCCGGGCGTCCCGGTAAGATTAAAATTTTACGCAGTTGGGAAATATTCCCGGCCAAGCGGGGTCTTGTTCTATAAATCCGGCAGCGCTTCGGCTAATTTGGCGAATCCGGGCGAAAGCGGCAAAGTCCGGCCCATTTCCGATTTTCCCACTAGCCCTACGGAATGCTCAGGTCCGCCGCATCTCCTGGGTGCCGTGGGGTTCGGCCGGCGGGCGAGCGGCATAGATAGGCCTCATCGAACCGTTCACCGCCGGCCACCTCGCAGAGCTTCTCCCGTTCGCGTTCGACGCGAAAAACTAGGGCGCTTCGGCGCCCTTTTATTTCCGGATTTCCGGTGGTTGGTCCGAGCTTACTTGATCTTCTGCTCGGTGAATTCGACGTGCTTCCGCGCGATCGGATCGTATTTCTTCTTTTTCATCTTCTCGGTCATGGTGCGCGAGTTCTTCTTGGTCACGTAATAGAAGCCGGTGTCGGCGCTCGACACCAGCTTGATCTTGAGGCTCACCGCCTTGGCCATGGTCAAAATCCTTCGAGGTTCGGGCGCAAACTAGCGGCGAGCGCGCGAATGTCAAGGAACGCAGCGCGCCCGTCCTCTCGGCTCAATCGTGATCCACGACGTCCGCCATGACCGGACGGCCCTTGCGGCCGCCGCGCTCGATCGACGCAAGAGCGGCGTCAGCCGTGACCAGCTTGCCGGCAAGATCGAGACAGCGAGCGGCGAGCGCAGCCGCGCCCTCGGCGAGCGATTTCGACTCACGCACGATCCGCACGTTGTTCTCCATGTCCTCGTGCGACCAGCCGCGCGAGTGGGCGATGTAGGGGAATTGCGGGAATAGGAATCCGAGCTCGGCGAAGAAGCTGAGCATCTGGCCGGCGACGCCCTGAATGTTGTCCTGGCCGCCGACGATAATGAAACCCGCCACCTTGTTCCGGATGAGAAGCCTTTCATGGGAAGCGGCGTCGACCTGCACGCAGTTCAGCCGCTCCACCATCTTGAAATAGAGCGAGGAGGCCGCACCCCAGCGGATCGGCGTGGTGACGATGATGGCGTCCGCCCAATGGACGAGCGCCTCGTACACGCGATCCATCTCATCCTTGGGATCCATCTGGGTAATGGAGCAGGGCCAGGTGCAGGCGCGATAGCTCTTAGAGTAATAGCCCTCGCAGGCGCGAAACTTCAGATCGTTGAGCTTGATCAGCCGAGTCTCGGCACCGAGCTTTTGCGCGGCCGCGAGCGCGTGATCGAGCAGGTGGTCGGAGCCGGAAAAGCGCGGGTTGGCCGCGTCCATGACCGTGGTCGAAATTCCGGCAAGGCGCAGCGGGCCCGGCGCGCGTTTCGGATCGCGCGCGAGCGGATGCGGCGCGTGCGGTTTCTTGTTGCGCTTGGTCGGGTTGGCAATGTCGACGAGCACACGCCCGTTCTCGACCTTGAGAGGGAAGGCGGGAACGCGGTCCTCTTCGAATCCCGGCTCGCCCAGGCCGGTGCAGCGGTGGAATTTCCAGCCGTGCCAGGGGCATTGAATATAGCCGGCCTCGTCGATGCGTCCCTCGCCGAGCGGCCCGCCCACGTGGTTGCAGGCGTTCGACACCGCGCCAAACTCGCCGTCCCGGAAGGACACGGCGATGGCGGTGTTCTTCGCGGTGACGCGCCGCAGCGGGAGCTTGGAAAGCTCTTCGCTGGCACCGATATCGATCCACTGTGCTTCTCGATCCATGGCGATCCTCATACTTTGTCGGACGGCAATGTGATTGTCGCAGGCGTGCCCGGTGGCAGCGGGCGTGGATCGACCTCCACCGCGCCGTCCTTGATCCGCACCCGGTAGGTCGCGAGTTTTTCGGTGAACGGCGGCGGCGCGCAGCCGTCCTCGAGCCGATACTGATAGCCGTGCCACGGGCAGGTTACCAGGACATCGATAATGCGGCCTTCGCCGATGGGGCCGTTCTGGTGCGCGCAAACATTGGTAAGCGCGCCGATCTTCCCGTCATCGCGATAGACGGCGATGCGCTCGCCTCCCGGCGTCGCGACGATGCGCGCACCTTTGTCCGGAATCGAACGCGGTGGTCCCACCGCGAGCCAGCCTTCGCCGTCCGCATCGACGCCGCGGTCCGTTGCGCGCTCGCGCCAGCCGGCCACGAGGTGCAGCAACGCCACGGTCACGAATGCGATCCCCAGCATCAGCGGTATCGCCGGGTGACGATCGTCCTGCACGACACCGAGCGCCACATGCAGCACTACCAGTCCATAGGCGACGTAGACCGCCATGTGCAGCGCCTTCCAGACCGGCGGCGTGAGGAAGTTCAGCCAATAGTCGTGGCTCGTGGACGCTAATAGCAACAGGATCAGCAAGGCGGCGATGCCGAGCGTCTTGAAAGGGAAGCCGATGAATTTGCCGTACGCCGGCCAGTCGGTCAGTTCCGTGACGAGGTTCGGCAATGCGTCCTGCACGTAGAACCATTGCAGCATGGACAAGGCGTGCAGCGCAGCCACGAAAAACAGCGTCACGCCGAAATGGCGCCGATTGTACAACAACGGCAAAAAGCGGCGATCGATCCGGGCGAGCGGGCCGATCGACAGGATGAGCGACAGCATGAAGAACGCGCAGGTGCCGAGCGCGCGAATGCGCAAATCGATCCACTCCGCCGCATTTTTTGGCGGCGCCGTCCACGAACCGATGATCATGAAAGCGCCGATATAAAGCGCGACGCCGGCGAAGAGGACGCCGTCATAGACGATCTTGTCCCGGTTCCATTGCACCGCCTGGAAGCCCACGCTCATCGGGGATTCTCTTGAGCCGCTCGCGGCGCTTCGAGCGGAGCCGGCGGGCGAAGGAAAAGCGCCATCACGAAGCCAAGCCCGATCGCCAAGGCGAGGGCCGGCCAAAGCGCGCGGTGGGCCACCCGGTGCGGCCGCATCATGGGCGACTCCCGGATTTCAGCCAGCGGCCGAGCACGATCGGCCAGAGCAAAGTAGCGGCCGGCAAAAAAAGAACCCGCGCGCCGATCGTCACGGTCACGGGATGCGGCAGCACCCATGTGACGCCGAAACAGACGAACAGAAACGCCGTGACGAGGCCGGCGCCGACATAGAGGGCAAGGCCGTAGAGCAGGATGAGACAAAAATTCATCCGACTTTTCCCGGATGGAACGGCCGCGGTTTCATGGCGACAGGATGCTGCCTTAGCCGGGGCGCATTTACAATCGCCGGAGCAGATGGTTCAGCTTATCGCCGCCGTCCGCGAAATTTACGCCCGCGTGCCGTGCGCGGCGCGTGATTTCCGTGCCGCCGCGACGGCTTCAAATCGTAACGGCCTTCGGAGAGCAATTCGAAGCGCAGCGCGCCGGCGACCGGAATCGCCTC
>JAUSIF010000072.1 GCA_030648135.1 Xanthobacteraceae bacterium | reverse complement strand
GTGGTGGTCCAGCAAATCGAAAAATATATGAAATCCATTCATGCGCGGCCAAACATAGAAGACCAGTCGCGCACCAACGCAACCTGCTACAATTGTCATGAAGCCCACTATGTTTATCCGAAAGGAAGTCCCAACCGCACTTGGTGGCGCCTGAATCTTCCAAACGCTTGCGGCAAGTGCCACAGCCAGGAACTGGCGGCGTATACGACATCGGTGCATGGCAAGGAGGTCATGCAGAAAGGCAATCCGAAAGCGGCCATCTGCTCGGATTGCCATACCACCCACGACGTCGAAAGCCCGGCACTGGATTCGACCAGGCTCGTCATCACGCGGAATTGCGGAAACTGTCATTCCGAAAGTCTCAAGAGCTACATTGAAACCTATCACGGTCAGGTCAACAAGCTCGGCTATGCCTTTACGGCGAAATGTTTTGATTGCCACGGAAACCACGCCATTCAGCGGGTCAGCGATCCGGCGTCGACGGTGCATCCGAACAACCGTCTCGCGACCTGCCAGAAATGTCATCAGGATGCGACGCCAGGCTTTGTGTCGTTCCAGCCGCACGCCACGACCCACGATCTTGATCGCTATCCTTACACCTGGTTTGCATCAAAATTCATGATTGGGCTGCTTGGCGGCACGTTTGCGTTCTTTTGGACGCACTCCGCCCTTTGGTATTACCGCGAATTCAGGGATCGCCAGCAGCGAAAGAGCAGACCGCACGTAAGAATGGATGAATTGCCGAAGGTCGATCGCCAATATTACCGGCGGTGGGGAGCCACTTGGAGGATTGCTCACCTTGCCTTTGCCATCAGCCTGATGATGTTGGTCTTGACCGGCATGACATTGTTCTATGCAGACAGTTCCTGGGCGCCGATCGTTAGCAAAGCCCTTGGTGGGCCACGAGTGACTGGTGTCATACATAGGGTTTCCGCGGTGCTGTTTGCGGGAATCTTTTTCTGGCACTTGGGCTACGTCGCAATCCATCTTGGGCCGAAATGGCGATCCTTCAAATTATTCGGACCTCACTCGCTGATACCGAACTTGCAAGATTTCAAGGACATCATTGCGATGTTCAAATGGTTCTTCGGGTTTGGCCCGCGGCCGATCTTCGACCGGTGGACCTACTGGGAGAAGTTTGACTACTGGGCGCCGTTCTGGGGTGTTACGATCATCGGCACGAGCGGTGCCATGCTGTGGTTCAAATCCCTGACCGCCATGTATTTGCCCGGTTGGGTCTTCAACGTGGCCACCATTTTCCACGGCGAAGAAGCGGTCTTGGCCACTGGCTTCCTGTTCACCGTGCACTTCTTCAACAATCACTGGAGGCCGGACAAGTTCCCGCTCGATATCGTGATGTTTACGGGAGCCATGCCGCTCGAAGAGTTCAAACACGAGCACATGGTAGAATACAAACGGTTGGTCGAAACCGGGCAACTCGAGAAATATCTGGTTGACGCGCCATCGCAGCCCATGACCATGGGTTCAAAGATATTGGGTTTTGCGCTGATGGCGGTCGGTTTGACCTTGCTGATCCTGGTGCTTCTCGGATTCACCGGCCGACTGATGGCGGGATGACGACCGTGCGATGAAAATCGATACCCAAAAGCGAGCAAGTGGACTCTGGCCGACCAATAACCGTTGAGGCTTCCCATGAACCCTGATCGTCGCGGCTTCCCGAAGAGGCATATCCTGTTCGGCATCGTCATGTCCGTGGCGCTGATCGGTTGCTCGGACAATGGGCAATCAGGCAGCAAGAACGCGGCCAGCAAGCCGTCTGCGGCGGATATCGCTGCCGGGAAAGCCATTGCTGAGCGGGAATGCAAAGGCTGTCACGGCCTAGACGGCAAGGGTGCCGCTCCTGGCATCCCGAACCTCGCTGACCAGCGGGACCGTTATCTGATCGCGTCACTCACGGAGTATAAGGATGGCAAGCGTACTCATGCTGCCCTGAGGGACATCGCCTCGCACCTGAGCGAGCCGCAGACACGCAATGTCGCCGCATACTACTCCAGCCTGCCGCCAATCGCGCCCGGTGTGGAAAAAGGCGCCCAAATCTTCTCCCCCTATGAGCATGGCAAGACGCTGGCGGCAGCCTGTACGAAGTGTCATGGCGACGATGGCAACAGCAAAACTCCTGGCACACCTAGTTTAGCCGGCCAGCAGCCCCGCTATTTTGTCGCCGCTACCCAAGAGTATCTCAACGGAGCCCGTGAAACAGCCCCGATGCATGGGCTGATACGCGGTATGAACCGGCTGGAAATGGAAAGCGTGGCGCTGTTTTTTGCATCGCAGACCCCCACGCAACGCACCGCGCCCGCTGTTGGTAACCCGGCGGCCGGCGAACCGCTGACGGCCATTTGCGGTGGTTGTCATGGCTCTCATGGCGTGAGCAGCGATTCGGCGACGCCAAGTTTGGCGGCCCAGGATGCTGAATACCTGGTGAATGCAACCAAGGCCTACCGCAGCAAGCGCCGGCACGATGCTATGCGACGAGCCGTCGCTGCACTCAGCGACAAGGACATCGACAATATTGCTGCGTTCTACGTGGTTCAGAAATCCAAGGCCGCTGAAAATGGGCAGACGCTTGTTCGGGACCTGACCGAAAAATGCAATCGGTGCCACAGCGCGGATATCGACAACCTCGCGGTAGCGTTTCCCAAGATCAATGGGCAGGACAAGGACTACCTCACCATGGCCCTCAGGGCATATCGAGACGACAGACGTCAAAGCTCGGTGATGCATAACATGAGCGTGCCTTACGGCGACGCCATCATCGAAAGTCTTTCGTCTTTCTATGCCAGTCAGCCGGTAAAACCGGCGAAATAAGAATGGAAGGATGATTTTATTTGATGGTGATGTGGTAGATGAGCGCAGCGCATCTCACTGCGCTTGGTTCGCAAGCCCCTCGGAGGCGAATCGTTCTGACTGCTTAGGCATGTCAGGAGGTCCCTATGAGAAGAAGTAGCATCACGAAGATGTTGATCGAGCGAATGTCGATGAAACGAAGCGTACAGACTCTTTTCTTTATGGCATGCATGTTCGTCGCAGGCGTGACGATTATGAATTATTGCCCAGGCGCGGCAGCTCAGTCCACGACGCTCAAGCCTGGTGACGAATTCCGAGCCGTATATGGCACCACGGCCCTAGACATTGCAGACGGCAAGCGCCTGGCGGAAGCCTCGTGCGCCGGCTGCCACGGCACGAATGGTATCAGCACCACCCAGGGCGTGCCCCACCTTGCTGGCCAGCGCCCGGCGTATCTCTACCTTGAGCTGAAGGCCTACCAATCGGGTGCTCGCGGCGACACCGCCATGAATAACGCCGTCAAGTTCTTGAGCGACGATGCGCTGGTCAAAGTGGCTGCCTATTTTGCCAGCCTCGACCCCGTGCAATCCCCTGCAACGAGCGGCGCAAAGGTAGCCCCGGCCAAGCCAGACCCCGTCCAAGCCGGTAAGAGCGCAGCAGCCGGCTGCGCGGGATGTCACGGCGAGGCCGGCGTCAGCAAGGTGCCGGGCATGCCGAGCCTCGTCGGGCTGGATCCGAAATACCTCGTCGCCGCCATGAAGGCGTACAAGAGCGGTCAACGCAAGCACGACATGATGAAGTCGTTGCTCGGGGCCGTCAGCGATGCAGATATGAATAACATCGCGCTCTATTATGCGCTGCAAAAGCCCGCCCGGGCGGAAACCCCAGCCACCGGTAACCAGGCGGCGGGCAAGGCCGCGACTGCTGGCTGTGCCGGATGCCACGGGGACCAAGGTGTCAGCGGGAATCCCGCAACTCCGAGCCTTGCGGGGCAGGATGCACAATATCTCGCGGCCGCGCTTCGTGCCTACAAGGGTGGATCGCGCAACGATGAAACAATGAAAGGCTTGATGGCGTCGCTCGACGAGAATGCCATCAAGAATCTGTCGGCCTATTACGCGACTCAACAGCCGCAGCCACCGAACGTCCGCAAGCCCCTGACGACCGATGAATGGGTGCAGAGGTGCGACCGTTGTCACGGCCTCAACGGCAACAGCACCGATCCGCGCTTACCGGCCCTAGCAGGCCAGCGCGTGGAGTATCTGCGAAACGTGTTGCATGACTATCGGACGCGCACGCGCAAGAGCACGGAGATGGCCGCCATGTCCGACGTGCTGACGGAGGACGATGTCGAAAATCTCGCAGCTTTCTACGCGCGCCAGAAGGCGCGTGCCGTCGTGTACGTACCGCTGCCATCCAAGTAAGTGGGCTGCGTGGACTGTAACTTACGGCCGGAGCCAGAAATCGCCAACATGTCGAATGGCAAGATATGGTTTGCAATGCGGGACATGATGCCGCGCTGGCTCTCGCGCCTCGCTCCAATCACCCACCCTCAAAAAAGGAGCTAGACAATGAACCGCACACTGTTGATCGTAGGAGTTATTGCGTTGCTCGGAATCGGCAACGCACAGGCCGCTGGAGACGTCCAGGCGGGCAAGGCCAAGGCCGGCATATGCGCTGGGTGCCACGGGGCAAACGGCGAGGGGGTCGCACCGAATCCCACGTTGGCAGGCAAGAAGGAGGATCAGCTGATCCAAGCGATGAAGGACTACAAATCCGGCAGGCGCGACAATGCGGTCATGAAGGCGTTCGCAAGCCAGCTCAGCGACCAGGATATGGCAAATTTGGCCGCTTACTACGCCTCACTTAAGGGAAAGTGATGCCCCGTTGCTCATTGGCCGTAGCGCACAATAGCGGCGCTCACACCGAGATCGCAGCACTCGGGACGCGGCTTGAGCCGTACCCGAGTAATCCGGCCCGCAAGACCAATGGAACCGACCATGAGTGATTTGCCACTGCACCGGCATTATCTTCATTATTCAGAGCTGCCGTACAGCCAGCGCGTCCTGTATACAGCGACGCTCCTCATCCTCGGGGTGGGATACCTCTTCGCCTTGCTCAACGTGTATTTCACCTACGCGGGGAGGGCTGGCGGGAATCCATTGATGCTGTCGTATCAGGACATCGTTGTCGCTTACACTGGCAGTGGGAAAGCGTCGCGCCTCGAATCAGCCTTGCGCGGACCCATGTCGACGATGCTGCCGCGCGACGAGCTCGACACTATAGTCGGCTGGGTGCAGACCGGCTCCGATCGAGCGAAGTATGAGAAGGACATCAGACCGACCCTCGATAAGCGCTGCATGACCTGCCATGATGGCAGCAACCCACATCTTCCGAACCTGGGCGGATACGATAATCTGAAGAAAATGACCGAAAAGGATACCGGCGCCAGTATCGCCACGCTGGTTCGTGTCTCGCACATTCATTTGTTCGGGTTGACCTTCATCTTTTTCATCATGGGGCTCATGTTCAGCCATGCCTATATGCGGCCGGTGTGGTTCAAGTGTGCCGTTGTCGCGCTTCCATACGTCGCAATCACGATGGATGTGAGTTCCTGGTATTTCACCAAGCTCTTTCATCCGTTCGCCTGGGTGGTGATATTGGCAGGCGGCCTAATGGGCATGTGCTTCGCCTTCATGTGGCTGGTGACCATGTATCAACTGTGGTTCTCCGCGCCGCCTCCGGCGGTCACCGAGAGAACGAGCGGCAATATTCCCATCATCGGCTGATGGGAGTCGGACAAAGCCTCGTAGAGGTCTTAGAATCAGAAGTAGCTCTGGCGGCATCGGCAGCGCGGATGTCGCTGCCGCTCGTCCTTGCGGCAAGCGCGCAGAAAGCACATTCCGACGCTCGACATTCAAGCTAACCAGGAAATGTTGGCTTGAAGGGCACGCGATCTCTCTCCGACGTCATCGCAACGTAAAAAGGACCTCGCCGGCTCGACAAGCCGGTAGGGCCGCTTTTAAGTCAAAAAAAACTCCAATCTTGACATAGATCAATTCCCCGAATTGGTTTTTCATCAATAATAGTTATGAATTTTTGATCGGATCATCACTACGGCCTCCCGACGAGAGGAGTTCATGGCAGACGCACCGCAAGATTGATCGGTAGAGCTTTCCCGGCGACGGATCAGCGCATGGGGCATCCTGGTTAGAAACGACTTTCTATTGGCCGGCTCAACCCAAGAAACGAGAAAGTCATGCCGCGACACATTGTTCGACTCGTTCTTCTCATGGTGGCCATTGGCGCGGTGGGATATGTTGCGAAAATTTTCTTCACCGCCGATTCATTTTACGAATATGGTCACTATCGGGGAAAGTCGGTGGCGGAGATTGCCTCTGATAAACCAAAGTACAAAGGTTCAGAATATTGCGAGTCATGCCATGCGGAGCGGTTCGCGGAATGGTCCAAAGGCGTACATAACAAGTCTGATATCGGAAAGGTCGTCAAATGTGAGGTCTGCCATGGCGCTGCTGGTGAGCGAGATGTTCGGGGTATGTTTGAGCATTTGGCGACCGGCGTGGATCACCCGAACAAACTGAAGCTGGTCGTTCCAACCGACGCGAGAAAGCTCTGCACTCTTTGCCATGAAAAGATGCCAGGCAGGCCGGCGCAGCAGCCGCAGATCGTCGTCGCCAGTCACGCCGGAACGCAGCAGTGCACCGTTTGCCATAATCCGCATTCGCCGAAGCTCAATTTGGTATCGACCGCACCGACGCCGATACGCGGCGATGCGGCGCGGGGCAAGGCCAAGGCCGCCGCCTGCGTCGGCTGTCACGGCGCCGAGGGAGTGAGCGTCAATCTTCCCGGGCCGAGCCTCGCCGGCCAGAACGCGGCCTATTTCATCGCAGCCCTCAAGGCCTACGGCACGGGCGCGCGCGACAATCCCATGATGAGCGCCTTCGCCAAGGGCGCGAGCGATGACGATGCCCAAGATCTCGCGGCTTATTTCGCCGCCTTGAAATGTCAAAGCAGCCTGACGGCGGAGAAGCAGGCCGCGGCGGCCGGTCGGGCGACAGCGTCAAAGTGTATCGCCTGCCACGGCGCCGACGGCGTGAGTAGCAATCGGGCCTGGCCGAACCTGGTCGGGCACTCCAAGGATTATCTCGTCGCTGCCCTGCGGGCTTACAAGAGTGGCAGCCGCAAGGGCAACATGATGGCTGGGATCGTCAAAACCTTGAGCGACGCGGAAACCGAGAACGTGGCGGCCTATTACGCCGGCGCGAGCTGCAAATGAGGAATGGGGAGAGCGCGGAAGCGCACTCCGGGAGCACGGCCATGGAAGAAAACGAACTTGAGCAACAAGACCGGCGCGATTTCCTGAGCTGTCTCGGCAGTGCGCTCGCCTGCGGCGCCGCGGCGGTGGCCGCAAGCGCGCTTGCGCCACCGGCAACGGCAGCCACCGCGGCGACAGCGGGCGCGAAGCCGCCCGCCATACCGGGCTACGACTGGAGTAAGCATCGCTGGGGCTACGGCGTCGACGCCACAAAATGCATCGGCTGCCTGCGCTGCGTCGAGGCCTGCAAGAAGGAAAATAACGTCCTCGGCGACGCGCATCACTTCCGCACCTGGGTCGAGCGCTACGTCTATCTCGAGGGAGAAGAGACGGCGCGCATCGACAGCCACGCCGACCCGGTGAACATCGCGGCCTCCGGCTCGGAAGGCGAGTATCGCTTCGCCGACCGCTACAAGGACGCCAAGGTCGAAAAAGCCTTCTTCGTCCCCAAGCTGTGCAATCACTGCACCCATCCGGCCTGCGTGCAGGTGTGCCCGACCGGCGCGACCTACAAAACCGAGGACGGCGTCGTCGTCATCGACCACACCTATTGCATCGGCTGCCAATACTGCGTGCAGGCGTGCCCCTATGGCGCGCGCTACTTCGACGAGCGCAGGAACGTCACCGACAAGTGCACCTGGTGCTACCACCGAATCACCAAGGGATTGCAGCCCGCCTGCGTCGAGGTTTGTCCGGTCGGCGCGCGCATCTTCGGCGATCTTAACGACAAACAAAGTCCGATCAGCCAGTTCGTCAAAAACAATCAGGTCCAGGTGCTCAGACGCGAAAGTGGAAATGCTCCGAATGTTTTCTATGTCGGTATCGATAAGGAGGTGATTTAATGGAACCCTTCTTTCACGCCTCCCCGTTCACCGGCTACGTTTACCCCAATGAGACGATCATCCCGTGGACCGTGCTCATCGTGGTCTATCCCTACCTCACGGGGCTGGTGGCGGGCGCCTTTACGGTTTCGAGTTTATACCAAGTGTTCGGCTTTCAGCGTTTGAAGCCGGTGGCGCATTTCGCGTTGCTGGTCTCGCTGTGTTGCATGGTCGTCGTCCCCATACCCCTGCTGTTGCACCTCGGTCATCCCGAGCGTGCCTTCAATGCCATGATCACGCCGCATACGACCTCCGCCTTTGCCATCTTTTCTTATGCGGCTGCGTTTTACGTTATTCTGCTGGTGCTGGAGACCTGGTTCGTGTTTCGGCCTCACATCGTGCGCCAGGCGCAACAACGGACGGGATTGCTGGGCTGGTACTACCGCATCCTATCGCTTGGATCCTACGATTTGTCTGAAAAGGCGATGCGCTACGACCGGAAATGGATCTTCACGTTGGCCATTATCGGCATTCCCGGCGCTCACGGCTTGCACGGCTATGTGGGGTTCGTGTTCGGTTCGCTGAAGTCGCGTGAATGGTGGTCCTCCGATCTGATGCCGGCAATCTTTCTGTTTTCCGCCATTATCTCCGGTACCGCGCTACTGATCGTGCTCTATGTCATCTCCTGCAAGCTGCGCAAAGTCCCGGTTGATGTGCCGTGCCTGAAGGGCATGGCTTATGCGCTGTGGGGCTTCATGATGTTCACCCTCTTGTTGGAAGGGGTGGAATTCGCCAGCCTCGTCTATCGCGGCCGCGAAGGCATCGACGTCATCATGGAATTCGTAAAAGGCCCGCTCGTCGTTCCCTTCTTCATTCTGCAATTTGGTGTCGGTTCCGTGCTACCGATCTGCGTGCTCACGTTCCTCATTTGGCGGGGCACCTCCGGAAACACGCTGGTGACGGCAGTCGCGCTGTGCGCCTTCTTGGTCCTGCTTGCGGTATTGATGATGCGCTGGAACGTCGTCATCGGCGGACAAGAAATCTCCAAGACAGGCAAAGGATTGCTCAGCTATCACCCGCTCATTTTCGGCAGAGAGGGCTTGTTGGCTGCGGCCATGGTGCTGGTTACGCCGCTTGTTTTGTTATTGGTGATGGTCCGACTGTTTCCGCCCTGGGATGAGGACACGACCTTGGCGACGTCTGCTGCCGGCGCGCGGTAATTGTCTCGAGGCGGGGTTGCGATTGAAAGCGATGACGGCGATGTCGTCGCCGGAATCTTGGAAGGCGACCGATTCGCGTGAATGCCGCCGTCGATTCACCCGCAGCTTTCGGATGCATTGGCGCTCAAGAGGGTCATTCTGACACCCAGTCGCAGTGAATGCCTCAAGGAGGTGCATCGTAGCAATTCAAGCTTTGCGATCTGCGTCAATGCTGATAATTCACAAAAAGGAAATAAGCTTTTATAACAATAATGTGCTCAGAATCGCCATGTTCTAGCCGTGTACCATTATGGCGAATAAAATGGCTGCCGCCTCGTGAAAATGTAAGCGGTCCGCAACAGCCGAAAGGGAGCTAACCATGAGATCCTTGTTTCTGGGAATTGCCGCTGTTGCGGTCATAGCCGCAGCCTCTGCACCTCTGACGTTTCAGGCCGTCGGACAAGAGGGCTCAAAGCCGAAGGCGGCGGCGAAACGACCGGGGCCGCCCCCGACTAGTTTTGCTGAGGATGTGTTTCCGATTTTCAAGGGTCGATGCCTTGACTGCCACCAACCCGGCGGCAAGGGATATGAAGCAAGCGGGTTAGATCTCAGGACTTACGAAGGGTTGATGAAGGGGACGAAGTTCGGACCGATGGTGGTACCCCGCGATCCGGACACCAGCAATCTCATGTGGCTGCTCGATTGGCGCGCAAGCCCAGATCTTCGAATGCCCCATGGCACGAAGCAACTCTCGATTTGCGACCGGACCGCAATCAGACGCTGGATCATGGAGGGGGCCAAAAACAATTGATTTACAGATGTTCTACGCCCCGCCATGCGGTTCGTACTGATATTGTCCCTAAAAATTGAACTGCTTCGCCTGATCGAACCCTGCCACCCCACCGCGACAACAGCCGAATTGCAGGGGTTTGCTGTTATTTTCTTGGCCGATGCCGAGATTGTGAATCCGCTCGCCGTAGCAGGTTCGGGCCCTGCGGCTAGTTTCGCGATTTCATGTTATTTTAGATGATTGCGTTCGTGTCCGCGCGATGGAGAAAAACCATGTCCTACGGAACATTGGCTGGCGGTTATTCAGCAGTCGCCAAATTGCTGCACTGGCTGGTCGCGATCTGTGTGCTCTTGACCATCCCGATCGCGTTCTGGATGAGCAATACCAGTCCCGGACCCGTTCAGGACAACCTCTACAATCTCCACAAATCGTTCGGCGTATTGATCCTAACGTTGATGCTATTGCGCACCGCGTATCGTTTGATCGCCGGTGCGCCGGCGCCCGACCCGACGCTTGAACCGTGGCAACGCGCCATCTCCTCGATCATGCACACGCTGCTTTACGTGCTGCTCTTGGCAATGCCGGTTGTCGGCTGGACCGCGAATTCGGCCTATGGCGCGTCCACGCCGTTCTTCGGCTTGTTCGATCTTCCGCCGATCGTTGGCAAGAACGAGTTGCTCTCCGAACGCTTGTTCACTCTCCACCGCTGGACCGGCTGGGTGGTCGCCACGCTCGCGGCGATGCATATCGGTGCGGCGCTGCAGCACCATTTTATTCACCGCGATGGCGTGCTGCGGCGGATGTTGCCCAGAAGCATGCGCGGCGCCTAATCAGCACGGGAAAGCGAGGAGGTCCTCGTGGCCAACGCTGCAGGAAACGCCGGCGGCGGTGCGGGCCTTGAGCCAGTCCGCGATCATCCGGGCCGGAACCTCCCCCGTTTCGCACACGGCTTCGGCCCAGCCTTGAGCGAGTTCGCAGATCAGCGCAGTGTCGTCACGCCCGAGCCGCCAGGGGCTTGGCGCGCGCTCGATCTCATAACCCGCGGCGACGAGGCGCTCCGTGAGCAGGCTCGATGCGCGCACTCCCGCCGACGGGCCAAAGCCCTTGTCGCGCGCAAAATGGTGGGCGAAGGCAGCCTCCATGACCGCGTCGGCGGGATGCGCCGGCAGCCACTCCGTTCTTCCGTCATGGGTGAGCGCCGTATAGAGCGGCAGTCTCTCCCGGGAAAGTGCTGCGACGAAACGGTCGATCCAGGTTACCGAGACGAGATCGAACAAGGCCGCTGCGGTCACGAGATCTGGCTTGTCCGGAATCCATGCGGCCGGATCGGCCGCAAGGTCATGGCGCTTCAGCTCCACCTGTATTGCATGTTCCGATTTGACGGCGTCGATTCCTACTACCGTGGAGCGCGCCGAATCCGCCCAGGTAGCGATCGCCTCGCGCGCGGCGGTGAGCAAGACCGGATCGTGGTCGACGAGAATCCAGTGCTGGCGGGCGGGAAGCGCCGGCGCGGTCGCGCGTAGATTGGAACCCAGTCCCGTGCCGAGATCGATAACGGTAATGGCGTCGCGGCTCACGAGACGGGCAGCGAGCCTCGCGAGCAAAGCCGCGTTGCGCGCGCGATGATCCGCGTTCTCCCGTAGCCGCAGCCACTCGGGCGCGAATCCGCTCATACGAATGGCTCCGCCTTCGCCTCGGTGAGCACATGGGCGATTACAGCCGCGGTATCGCGCCAACGTGGCAAACGCTCGGCATGTTTCCAGGCCGCCTCGGCGCGTCGTGCGAACTCGGTCGGATCCGAAAGCAGCCAGCGCAATGCCTCCGCCAGCGCGCTGGCATCGCCGGGCGGGACGAGAATGCCGGTCTCCGCCGGCACGGTCGCAGACACCGCGCCGCCAGCGCAACCGACCACCGGCAGCCCGTGCGCCAGCGCCTCGGCGAAGGCCATGCCATAGCCCTCGAAATGCGAGGGCAATACGAACAACCGAGCACGGTCGTATTCGGCCGCGAGCGCCTGTTCCTCGAACGAACCGAGTAGCAGAATTCGCCGTTCGAGACTTGCGCGGCCGATCTTGTCGCGCAGCGCCGCCGCCGCAGCGG
>JAUSIF010000070.1 GCA_030648135.1 Xanthobacteraceae bacterium | reverse complement strand
CGGCAGGCAGACCCTTGTAGTCCTTTGCCGGGATAAAATCGCTTGTCCGGTGCGGCACTTGCTTCGACCCCTTGAACACCATCGGTCCGTCCTTGGTGACGACGATGTCACCGGAACGCAGAGTCGGATCGGAATGAATGTCGATCGCGGCGGTTCCCATGCCGTCCTTGCCGTTGCAGGTGCAATCGGGGACCAATCGCTCGCGATAAACGAAAGCATTCTTGATGTTTGAATAGCGGGTGCCGTTCGACGCGCTTGCCTGGTCGATCTGGCTACCCGAATAAACCTTGGTCGGGCTCGCCGGGCACATCGCGCTGCAAATCTTGTCGGGAGAGGAATGCGGCGCACCCGCATTCCTCGGCAAGGGGAAATAGCGCCCGTCACAGAGCCGGACGCAATAGGCCACCACCGGGCCTGCTTCACTCGGTTCTTGCGTCGGCTCCGGCGTCAACAAGCCGAATGGATCCGCATAGCCCATGGGCGGCTGGTCCGGCGCGCGGGTGGTCTCCGGCGCGCGGGCGGGCGAAGAAGCACCAAAGAATTTGCTGACGGCATCGAACAATCCCTGCGCGTGCGCTGGGTCGGCGGAAAGCATCGAAATCCCGGCGGCCAACCCGAGCAGGATTGCGCCAGCACCAAGGGATCGCGTCTTCCGACGACGGCGTCCAACCACGGTAAACTCCTGGCTTGCTTTGCGAGCGGGCCGAGCCACGTTCGCAATCAGGGGGTTAACGCCGTGGGAGGGAAAAGGTTGCAGCGGCTAGGGAAATAACGCGCCCATCGTCTTTGATGGCGGCTTTATCGCCGCCGCGGGCGCTTGGCTCTGCTCTGCCGGGCCTGGCACCGTTTCAGGGGTTGCCTTCGGCATCACTCGGATCGCCGCGGTCTGCTGTCAAATACCCGGTTAGTTCAGAGTTGGCGCTGACGCCAGCGTGGCCAAGGAAGCACTATCGGTATGTGCAGCGGCTACGCGGAGATTACTGGCACGTACACTTCTGATGTTGGCACGGAGCGGACAATCAACGTGCTCGCCCACCACAAGGAACATGGTAGTGGGGCAGTTTTCATGGACGAGACAGAGTATGGGACCGCGTATGAGCCCTGGATTTATTGGCGCGCCGGAGAGGATTCGAACCCCTGACCCCCAGATTCGTAGTCTGGTGCTCTATCCAGCTGAGCTACCGGCGCTGACCAGGAAGGCCGGAGAACTACACACCGCACCTGCGAATTGCAAGGCTGAAGACCCGCTGGAACGCCGGCCGCAATGCTCGCGGCCAAATGAATTGGCGGCAGCACCGGCTTGGAATTGCGCCGCAGGTGGCGACGCTTTCCGGGTGATTTTCTCAGGCCCGCGCGCGCTCGGCACGATGCTGGTCCAAAGCCACCGGTCGATCGGGAATGACGATGCGGAAGGCGGCGCCGATGGTGCCGTGTAGGAGCTGGATCTCTCCGCCGTGGGCGCGAACAAGCTCGGCCGCGATGGCGAGCCCGAGGCCGGTGCCGCCGCGGCGGCCTGAGCCCTGGAACGGCTCGAACAGATGGGCGCGGGCGCGCTCCGTCAATCCGGGGCCGGTGTCGGACACTTGCAGCACCACCACCGCCCCCTCGCGCCGGCCGACGATGCGGATCTGATCGCGCTCGGGATCGTTCGGCGCGCGGTTCGCGAACGCTTCGATGCTGTTCTTCACCAGATTGATGAGCGCGCGCGAGAGCTGGTCGGGATCGGCATCGACGGTGAGTTCCCGCTCGATCGACGGCACCCATCCGATCGCGGCAGCGGGACCGAGATCGAGCGTGTCGCGCACCTCGTCGAGGAGACGGGCGACGTCAACATGCCTGCGCTCGGGCGGCGGCTCCTGCGCCCGCCCGTAGGCGAGCGTCTGTTCGCAATAGGCGATGGCGCGGCCGAGCGTCGCCATCAGCTTCGGAGCCAACCGTCGCACCGCCGGATCGGCGAGGCCGGCGAGCCGATCGGACAAGAGCTGCGCCGAGGACAATAGATTGCGCAAGTCGTGATTGATCTTCGACACGGCGAGGCCGAGCGAGGCGAGCCGGTTCTTTTGCTGCAGGGTGCCGGCCAGCTCCCGTTGCATCACCGAAAGCTCGCGCTCGGCGACGCCGATCTCGTCGCTGCGGGACGAGGGCGCGACGATGCGCGCCGGGTCCTCGGGCGCCTGGCCGAAGGCGACCATGCACGCGGTGAGCCGGCGCATCGGTCGCACGATCAGCCACAACAAGCTCGTATAGACGAGCATCCCGGTAATGGCGGAAATGGCGAGCGAGATCAGTAGAATATTTTGCGAGAAGCGCAGCATCGCCGCGCGTAACGGCCGTTCGTCGATGATGATCTCGACGAATTCCGCGCCCATCGGCGCCGGGCCGACGACGCGCATGATGTCGTTATCCACGGTCAGCATGGTTTCAAATGCATCGACGATTGCGTTCAACGCGGAAACGTCACGGATGTCGATCTCATGATCGACCTTCGGCGGCATCTTGGAGAAGGCGAGCAGGCGGCGCTTGTCGCCCATCTTCATGGCGACCGCCTTGGCGCCTACGCTGTCGAGGAGCTGGCGCGTCAGCGCTTCCGAAATCATGCCGTCGGGCGCGGCGTCGAGCACGAGCGCGGCGGTGTGCGCGGCGGCGAGCCGGTCGGAGAGCCACATCAGGCGAAAATTTGCGATCGAGGGTACGTAGATCAGCACTTCCGCGATCATCACGAACAGAATCGTGAGCAGAAGCAGCTTGCCCGAAAGGCCGAGCCGAAACTGGCCGCCTGGTGCTGCCGGCGCGGGAGTTGCCGCTGGATCCGCCGTCATCTTGCTGTTCTCGATTCGATCTTGATGCGCCTCAACCGAATGTGCGCAAGGCGCGGATGATGCGCTGCACCCACCGGTTCGTCAAACTTCGGGCGAAGAAATTCAGCGCCGCTTTCTGGCCGATCTCGGAACGGGTCGGATACGGCAACACCAGCTCCGCGAGCGTGCGCACGTTCATGCCCTTGGCGATCGCGAGCGCCCAGGTGCCGATGAGCTCGCCCGCCTCGGCGCCGACGATGGTCGCGCCCACGATGCGTCCTCTCGGCGTGGTGACGAGCTTGATCATTCCTTTACCTTGACGCTCGATTTCGGCGCGATCGTTCTCGCGATAGGGCCAGCGCTGGACCCGGATGCGGCCGTGGCGCAGGCGCGCTTCGTCTTCGCGCAAACCCACCTGCGCGAGTTCGGGGTCGGTGAAGGTTACGCGCGGCATCCAATCGGCAGCCGCCCTTATCCGCGCCCGGAACAAGACGTTTCGCAATACCAGGCGGGCATGCCAGCGGGCGAGATGGGTGAGCTTAAGTCCGCCGGCGGCGTCGCCGATCGCATAGACGCGCCGGTTGGCGGTGCGCAAATTGCGGCCGACGTGGATGCCGTGGGCATCGTACTCGATGCCCGCCGCTTCGAGTCCGAGCTCGTCGATGTTCGGCCGCCGCCCGGTGGCGAGGAGGAGATGCGAGCCCTCGATCGTGCGCTTCGTTCCGGCCGAGGAGAACGCAACATGGACGGAGCCGGCGCCGCGCTTGACCCGCTCGACCCGTTCGACCTCGACGCCGCAATGAATCGCGATTCCTTCGCGCGCCAGCGTTTCCAGCACGATGCCCGCGCATTCGGAATCTTCCTTGTCGAGCGGGCGGCCGGCCTCGAGCACGCTGACCTCGGCGCCGAGGCGGCGGAACGCCTGGGCGAGCTCCAGCCCCGTCGGCCCCGCCCCGAGCACGATCAAATGGCGCGGCCGTTCGTCGAGCCCGAAAATACTGTCGCTGGTGAAATAGGACGTCTCCTTGAGGCCGGGGATCGGCGGCACGGTAGGCGAGGAGCCGGTCGCCAGCACGAAGCGGCGCGCGCGCACCTGCAGGTTACCGACCAGGATGGTAACGGCATCGATGAAGCGCGCATCGCCCTTGATCAGCCGGACGCCGAGGGCAGCGAGCCGCGTCTCGGAATCGTTCGGCGCCAGCGAGGCGATCATTTTTTGTACCTGATCCCGGACGCGGCCGAAGTCGATTTCGGGTTCGCCGGCGGTAATACCGAAGCCCGCGGCCTGCCGTATCGCCTGCACGCGCTTGGCGGCGGCGAGGAACGCTTGCGAAGGCACAGAGCCGCGATGGAGGTTCGCGCCGCCCATGCGGTCGCGCTCGATCAACACGACCGGAACGCCCGCGGCCGCCGCGGACGCCGCGAGCGTCGCCCCCGCGGCGCCCCCGCCGATCACACAGAGATCCGGAGTCAACGTTTCTTCGGCCATGGTCGGGGGCTCGCCCGGCTTCCTCGCTTTGATGCCTTATACACTGCAAGCCGCACGCGGGCGCAGCGGCCGCGTGCGCGGCCTTCGCATTGACTTCGAGGGGGTGCGCCCATATAAGCCGCGGGCCGATGAGAAGCGGCGCAGCCCCTTGTTTTGTCGGCAAATCTCGTGAAATCAGACCGCGGAGATCGAATCCGTGAAACGGACGTATCAACCGAGCAAGCTCGTCCGCAAGCGTCGGCATGGCTTCCGCGCCCGCATGGCGACCAGGGGCGGCCGTAGGGTGATCGCAGCGCGGCGCGCCCGCGGCCGCAAGCGCCTCTCGGCTTGAGGGCGCACTGAGCCCCTCCTCCGCCATGGACCACCTGAAGAGACGCGCGGATTTTATTGCCGCCGCCGCCGGTTTGCGCGCGCAGGCGGGCCCGTTCCTGCTGCAGGCGCGCGATCGGCGCGATCACGGCACGCCGCGAGTCGGCTTCACGGTCACCAAGAAGACCGGCAACTCGGTCGAGCGCAATCGCATCCGCCGCCGCCTGCGCGCCGCGGTCAAGGCGATCGTGCCGCAAGCGGGACATTCGGGTTTCGATTATGTTCTGGTCGCGCGGCGCCCGGCGTTGACGGCGCCCTTCACCGCGCTGACGGCGGAACTTACGCGCGCGCTCGAGCGCGTGCACGCAGCGC
>JAUSIF010000301.1 GCA_030648135.1 Xanthobacteraceae bacterium | reverse complement strand
CCGAAACGGCCTGGAGTATCCCTGCGACCGGTATGTTTGTGGTTAACGGTTAGTGACCCCCGGCGGGCGGAGTTGGGGCTGCAAAACCCTCATGTTTCCTCGACAATGCGATGTCCGCCGGCGAAACAATCGATCGAAAGCCCCTCACCCGGTCGTAAGTCATTAGAAAGTCTAATGATCATGCTCCAAGCAGATTATTTTATGGAAGGGCTCGCCAACCGCTAAGCTAAGTTGTTCGACGGCGGCGCGGCCGGTTACGGGGAGTCGCGATCCGGTCTTTCTGAGCTATGGGCATTCCCCAGGGGGCCCGCGTTCCAGAACGACTATCCGAGCGGGTGGGAGGGCATGATTTACACAGCATCCGGACGGGCCGGCCGGGCGTGCGAGCCATTCCTGCGCCTGCCGGTGATCCCGCCGATCGGCCGGAAAAGGCGAGCGGCATGAGTGCCCGTCTGCAGGCGGACGCTACGGCCCGCATTGTCAAACACCGGTCGAAACGGCACCATAGCGGCTCATTAAGTCGAGGAAATCCAGCCATGACGGCCGTCGAAATCGTCGACCGCTCCAGCATGATCGGTAGGCTGCATCAGGGCCTGATGCTCAAGCCGCGCGAGACCGCGATCGTCACCATCGACATGCACCGCGGCCATCTCGATCCCGCGGTCGCCACCATGGCGGCGAAGCCCGAGGATTCGAAGCGCGTCATCGCCGCCGCCAAGGAATTGCTCGATTTCGCCCGTGCTCAAAACATTCCCGTCGTTCACGTCAAGCTCGTGTACCGCAAGATTCCGGGCCTCGGCAGCGAGGGCATGACGCAACCGTTCTGGCGCACGTTGCACGACATGGTTTCGGAAGAGGACCGGCTCACGCCCGGACGGCGCAGCACGGTTGATGGACACAATCTCGAAGGCTCGCCCGGGACCGAAATCATCCCGCAGCTCTTCGCCGCCGGCGACTATGTGATCGACAACAAGAAACGCCTCGACTGCTTCTATGGCACCGATCTGCGTCCGCTCTTGGAGACGCTCGGCGCGAAAAACGTCTGCCTCATGGGCATCAATACCAATACCTGCGTGCTCAACACTGCATTCACCGCATTCAATTTCGATTTCCGGGTGATCGTGTTGTCGGACTGCGTCGCCAGCATGTATGGTGACGACCTGCACGTGCTGGGGCTGCAAAACGTCGCCCGCTGCCTCGGGTGGGTGCTCGGCAACGACGAGTTCAAGGAGAAGATCGCGGAAGGCGCCGTCCGCAACGATTGATGGCGAATGAACGGGGCCGCGGGCCCTGATTGAAATCCCCGGCCCGACAGGGCGCGGGGCAACGAAGACAGAGAGGGAGGAGAACGTCCATGTCGATGAAACGTAGAACCGTACTGAAAGGGCTCGCCGCGAGCACCGCCGTACTCGCGATGCCGGCGGTCCTGCGCGCGCAGGCCGCGCCGTTCAAGATCGGCCTGCTCACGGTCAAGACCGGACCGCTCGCCCAGGGCGGCATCCAGATGGAACAAGGCATCGCCACGTTCCTGAAGCAGAAGAACAACACGCTCAGCGGCCGCAAGATCGAATTCATCTCGGCCGACACCGGCGGCAATCCGGCCGGCGCCAAGACCAAAGCGCAGGAACTGGTCGAGCGCGACAAAGTCAATGTCATCCTCGGCCCGCTCGCCGCTTTCGAATTGCTGGCGATCACCGATTACGTCCGCGACAATGCAACACCGCTCATCAGCTTGGCCGCGGCGGAAGACGTCACCCAGCGCAAGGCCAATCCCTTCATCATCCGTCCCTCGGCGACTTCGGCGCAGTGCTGCCATGTGATGGGCGACTACGCGGCGAAAGACCTCAAGTTCAAACGGGCGATCACGATCTCGGAAGACTTCGCCTTCGGCTACGAGCAGATGTCCGGATTCTTGCGTGTGTTCGAAGACAACGGCGGCAAGGTGGTCAAGAAGCTGTGGCCGCCGCTGGTGACGCCGGACTACACCCCGTACATCGCCCAGATCAGCAAAGTCGACTGCGTGTTCAACGGTTTCGCCGGCTCGAATCCGGTGAAATTCATGCGCGCCTATGCGGATCTCGGCGTGAAGGCCAAGATTCCGCTACTCGCCGGCTGGACCGCGATGGACGATGCTTTGCTCAAAAGCCTCGGCGACGAGGCAATCGGCGTCTATTCGGCGGCCTGGTATTCGGCCGACGGGCAGACCGCGAGCAACAAGCGCTTCGTCGCGGATATGCAGAAGGACTATAACGTGCTTCCCGGCGGCTATTCGGCGGGCATGTATATCGCCGGCCAGTGCGTCGAAGCCGCCATTCAGAAGCTCGGCGGCAAGGCCGACGACAGGAAGGCGCTCGCGGACGCTCTGCATCAGGTCACGTTGACCGATACCCCGCGCGGTGCGATCAAGTTCGACAAATACGGCAACGTGATCGGCGACGTCTTCATCCGCAAGTGCGAGAAGAAGGACGGCAAGCTCGTCAACACGGTGATCAAGAAGTATCCGAACGTCAGCCAGTTCTGGACCTATGACGAGAAGGCGTTCCTGGCGCAACCGGTCTATGGGCGCGACGCGCCACCGGCCAAGAACCTCGAGCAGTAAGGATCGTGTCCCGGAGGCGGTGCAGTGAAGCTGCACCGCCTTTGGTATCTAGAACGCGGCAAGGGTCCGGGGTTGCAGCGCGTGCGTGATGCGCTGCTCCCGGTGGGTGGGACAATACGCGGGCGGGGTCGTTGTAGATGAGCCTTTGGCTAACTCTGGCAGTGAACAGCATCGCTCTTGGCGGCCTGCTGTTCCTGCTCTCCGCCGGCTTTTCGCTGATCTTCGGCCTGATGCGGATTCCCAACTTGATGCATGGCTCCTTCTTCATGTTGGGAGCCTATTTCGGCGTCAGCTTTCTCGCGTTCGGCATCAACTTCTGGCTGGCCGCGCTGGCGAGCGGCGCGGCCATGGCCGTCATCGGCGGGCTGATCGAGCGGTTCCTGTTGCGGCGCCTGGAGGGTCAGATACTTCCGCAGGTTCTGCTGACGCTGGGCTTCGCGTTCATCATTGCCGACATTTGTCTGATGGTCTGGACCGGCGATCCCTGGCAGCCCACGACTCCGACCCATCTGCAGGGCGCGGTGCAGGTGGCGGGCCTGTTCTTTCCGATCTTTCGCCTCGTCATCGTCGGCGTGGCCGTCGTCATTGCTATTGCGCTTTGGCTGATGGTCGACTGGACGCGGCTCGGCGCCATGATCCGTGCCGGCGTCGATGACGCCCCGATCGCCCGGGTAGTCGGCATCAAGGTGTCGCAGCTCTTCACCTTGATCTTCGCGCTGGGCGCCGCGCTCGCGGCTTTCGCCGGAGTGATCGGCGCGCCGTATCTCTCGGTCTATCCGGGACTCGATTTCGAAATGCTGCCGCTCGCGCTCATCGTGGTGATCCTCGGCGGGTCCGGCAGTCTGCTCGGCGCGCTGGTCGGAAGCTTCCTGATCGGTTTCCTCTACAATTTCGGCCAGGCGATGTTCCCGGACCTCGCCTATGTCATCCTGTTCCTGCCGATGCTGCTCGTGCTGGTGCTGCGGCCGCAGGGCCTGTTCGGCAAGGTCGTGTCATGAGCTGGATCAATTCGCGGCGCGTGGCCATCGGCGTCGCGCTCGTCCTGCTCGCTACACTGCCGGTCTGGATCGGGAATCCGTACTACATCAACGTCTCGAGCCAGATCCTGCTGTTCGCGGTTTTTGCGCTGGCGCTCAATGTTCTGGTCGGATACGGCGGCCTGGTGTCACTCGGCCACGCCGGCCTATTCGCCATGGCCGGCTATACCGGAGCACTGATGCTCGATGCCGGCCACGGCCATTTCGTCGCCATCCTCGCCGCGCTCGTCGTCACGCTTGCCACTTCGGCGGTCTTCGGCGTTCTCGCCCTGCGTTCGACCGGCATCGGCTTCCTGATGATCACGCTCGCGCTCGGCCAAATCGTCTGGGGCATCGCCTACCGGTGGGCCGGGCTCACCAACGGCGACAACGGGGTCAATGTGACGACCCGGCCCGCGCCGCTCGGGATCAGCCTCGCCAGCGCGGATTACTTTTATTACGCAACGCTCGTTGTGTTTCTGATCGCGGTTGCGACCATGGCGGTGTTCGTCCGTTCGCCCTTCGGTGCCGCCCTGCGCGGCACCCGCGACCAGGCGCGGCGCATGAATGCGCTCGGATACAATGTCTGGCTGATCCGGTTTCTCGCCTTCCTGTTCTCCGGGTTCTGGTCGGGCGTCGCCGGCCTCTTGTTCATCTATTACAACCAGTTCATCAGCCCGCAGGTGTCGGCGCTGACGACCTCGGCCGAGGCGCTCTTGATGGTGATCTCGGGCGGAACGGCGACCCTGCTCGGACCCATCATCGGCTCTGCCCTCGTCGTGATCATGAAGAACGTGGTGAGCGCCTATATCGAGCGCTGGAACCTGGTGCTCGGCGTCATCTTCGTCCTCATCATCAGCTTCATGCCGGAAGGGCTGGTGCCCGGCTCGGTGCGGCTGTGGCGGACGGGCTGGCAGGCGCTATGGTCACGATTGAGTGCGCCGGCAGCGCGCAAGACTGGGGAGCAAGGCCCATGACCGCGCTCGCCGTTAACGCGCTCTGCAAGTCCTTCGAAGGACTGCGCGTCACCGCCAACGTCAATCTCTCGGTGCAGCCGGGAGAGCGGCGGCTGATCATCGGCCCCAACGGCGCCGGCAAGACCACCCTGTTCAATCTCATTACCGGAGAGATCGCGCCGGACAGCGGATCGATCACGTTGTTCGATCGGGATATTACCCGCGTCCCGAGCAGCCATCGCGCGCACTTCGGCATGGCCCGGACCTATCAGATCATCACGCTGTTCGCGCACGACACGATCCTGCGCAACGTCACGCTGGCGCTGCTCGGCTTGTCGCCCTTGCGATGGAATCCGCTGATCGATCTCGACCAACAGCACGATCTCGTCGTGCGCGCCCACGAGGCGCTCGTCCGCGTCGGCCTCGACCATATCGCCGAGCGTCCACTATCGCAGACCTCCTATGGCGAGCGGCGGCGGGTCGAGATCGCGATGGCGCTCGCGCAAAATCCAAAGGTGCTCTTGCTCGACGAGCCGTTCGCCGGCCTTTCGATCGACGAACGGCGCGATGTCCAAGAGCTGTTGCGCGCGATCCCGCGCGCGGTGACGATCGTGATGATCGAGCACAATATGGACGTGGCGCTCGATTTCGCCGAGCGCATCACGCTGTTGCATTTCGGCGAGGTGATCATGGAGGGCACGCGCGCCGAGGTGGTCGCCGACCCGCGCACGAAAGAGGTCTACCTTGGCCACTAGCGCGCTCAGCCTCAAGAATGTCGACGCCTTCTACGGGGACAGTCACGTCCTGCAGAAGGTCTCCTTCGAGCTCGGCGAGGCGCGCCTGCTCGGGCTGTTGGGCCGCAACGGCGCGGGCAAGACCACTTGCATGAACGTCACCGTCGGCCTGTTGCCCGCGCGTGCCGGCGCGGTCGAGATCTTCGGCGAACCGGTCACGAAATTACCGCCGGAGTCTATCGCCGCCCGCGGGGTTGCGCTCGTCCCGCAAGGGCGGCGCATCTTCAGGAGCCTTACGGTGCGCGAGAATCTTGCGGTCGCGGCGCGCCGTCCGGACGCCGGCAGCCGGCATGCGCCGTGGACGACCGAAACGGTGTTCGGCATGTTCCCGGGGCTGGCCGAGCGCAAAAGCCAGATGGCAGCCCATCTTTCCGGCGGCGAGCAGCAGATGCTGGCGATCGGGCGCGCGCTGATGGCCAATCCGCGCGTGCTGTTGATGGACGAACCATCGGAGGGCCTCGCCCCGCAGATCGTCGCCGAGGTCATGGCCACGATCCGCAAGCTCAAGGAGAGCGGGCTCTCGATCGTGCTGGTGGAGCAAAATCCGAAGCTCGTCTTCGATATCGCCGACGACGTCGTGATTCTCAATACCGGACAGGTGGCGGTGATCTCCACCGCGGCCGAGCTCAAGCGCGACGGCGTCGATTTGCGCCAGCATCTCGGCGTGTTCTAAGTCTGCCATCAGAAATCAGGGAGAGACGCGTGGAGCAATGGAACAAGTACGGCCCTACGGCTGCCCGCAAGCATGGCCGCCCCGGCCGGGAAGTGCGCCCGAAGAGCATCACCATCGACATCCATTCCCACGTGGCAGTGCCCGCGGCGGCCGAGTTCGTGAAGTCGCATCTCGCCGAGGCGGATCTCCTACAGCGGTTCGCTTCGACCGAGTCGCAGAGGATCAACCGAAAACAGGACGAGGACCGCCACGCGCGCATGAGCGGCCGCGACGGCGGCTTCGAGGAACGGCTGCGCGATCTCGATGCCATGGGGATCGACGTGCAGCTAGTCACGCCGCCGCCGCCGCAATGCTATTTCACGCTGCCGGTCGAGATCGCGGTCAAGGCGGCGCGCATGGTGAACGAGGGCATCGCCGAATACGTGGCGAGGAATCCCAAGCGCTACGTTGCGCTCGGCACCGTGCCGTTGCAGGACGGCAAGGAAGCCGCAGCCGAGCTCGAATACGGAATGAAGAAGCTCGGCTTCAAGGGCGTCGAGATTCTCAGCAATGTGGCGGGCCGCGAACTTTCGGATCCCGCCTTTGCGCCGTTCTGGAAGAAGGCGGAGGAGCTGGACGCGTTCATTTTTCTGCATCCCATCGGTTTCACTGAAGGCAGCCGGTTCTCGCGCTTCTACTTCAACAACGTGATCGGCAATCCGCTCGATACCACGCTCGCGCTGCATTATCTCATCTTCGACGGCGTGCTGGAGCGGCATCCGAAGCTGAAAATTATCGCGGTTCATGGCGGCGGCTATCTCGCCGCCTATTCGGGCCGCATCGACCATGTCTGGGGCGCGCGCTCGGACGCGCGCGGCACCCTGCCGAATCCGCCCACGAGCTATCTCAAGAAAATCTATTTCGACACCGTCGTGTTCACGCCGCATCAGCTCGAATATCTGGTGCGGGTCTTCGGTGCCGACCACATCATGATGGGAACCGACTATCCTTTCGACATGGGCGAGTATGATCCGATCGGCCATGTCGCCGAGGTGAAGAGCTTCGATGCCAAGACCAAGGCGGCGGTCGTGGGCGGCAATGCGAAGAAGCTGCTTGGCCTTTGAGCCGCTGGCGGAACAGAATTTGAAAAAGGGAACGTCATGGCAAATGCAAAGATCGAAACGCGTACGCTCGGCAAGAGCGGGCTCAAGGTTTCCGCCATCGGCCTTGGCTGCATGTCGATGTCGGGCATCTACGGCAAGGGCGACGATGCCGCCTCGGAAGCGGTGATCCAGTACGCGATCGATCGCGGAATCAATTTCATCGACACGGCGGACGCTTACGGCAAGGACGGTCACAACGAAGTGCTGGTCGGCCGCGCGCTCAAGGGCCGCCGCGACCAGGTGGTGCTCGTCACCAAGTTCGGAAATCTGATGACGACCGGCGGCGTCGACGGCCGGCCGGAATATGTCGTGCAGGCGTGCGAGGCGAGCTTGCGGCGGCTCGGCGTCGACATCATCGACCTTTATTATCAGCACCGCATCGACACCACGGTACCGATCGAGGACACCGTCGGCGCCATGGCGAAGCTGGTGAAGCAAGGCAAGGTTCGCTTTCTCGGCCTGTCGGAGGCGCATCCGAATACGATCCGCAGGGCGCACAAGGTGCATCCGCTCGCGGCGGTGCAGACCGAATATTCCCTGCTCTATCGCGTAGAGGCCGAGGAGACGCTGAAGACGACGCGCGAACTCGGGATTTCTTTCGTCGCCTATTCGCCGCTCGGCCGCAGCTTGCTCACCGGCGCGGTGCGCTCCATCGACGACATCAAGAATGACCGCCGCAGCGACCACCCGCGTTTTCAGGGCGACAATTTCGCGCGCAATCGCGAACTTGTGATCCGCCTCGAGACCATCGCCAAGGAGAAGGGCTGCACCCCCGGCCAGCTCGCACTCGCCTGGCTGCTCGCGCAGGGACCCGACATCGTACCCATTCCCGGTACCAAGCGAAAAGAAAGGGTGGATGAAAATCTCGGCGCGCTGAAGGTCAAGCTCACGCCGCAAGAGGTCCAGCGGATCAGTGCGGCGGTTCCGCCGGGTGCGGCGGCGGGCCTGCGCTATCCGGAAGGCGCGATGAAGCGGGTCTATGTCTAGGCCTTAACCGGGGGACCGGCTGGACTCCGTTTAGGCCGCCCCCGTTGATCCGCCGGTGGCGATAAGCCAACATGCTTGCTCACCACGGCAGGACCGCGCGGGATGGCGCGGACAGGCCTGCGATCCGGGAGGGGTTCGCCGATGAAGAAGCCGCGCATCAGCTATGTGGATCCGGCCACGATCAAGGATCCGGCCATGCTCGCCGAACTCGACCGTTGCCGGCGCGAAGGCACGCCGCGGCCGGAGAGCCAGGCGGTGCGCGCCCACGTGCCGGCGGTGTTCTGGTCCTTCGCCCATAGCTGGCGCGACGTGTTCCACCGCGGCGTTGCCGATCACGCCATCAAGGAGCTTTGCCGTCTTTACGTGTCGCGCTCGGTCAAGTGCGAATTCTGCGGTAACCAGCGTTCGATCAAGGCCGCCAAGGCCGGCATCGCGGAGGACGACGTCCGCGACCTGATCAATTTCGAGTCCTCGACGCGATTCGACGAGAAGCAGAAGGCGGCGCTCTCCTACGCCGAGGCGATCACCTGGGATCTGCCGACTGACGACGCTTTTTGGGCGCGGCTGCACCAGCATTTCTCCGAGCCGGAATTGGTCGAGATCGGCTATTTCATCGCGCTCACCATGGGACAGCAGCGCTGGTTGCGCATTCTCGACATCGAGCATCACCAGGTGCTGGCCGGCC
The DNA here is from genome assembly GCA_030648135.1 of Xanthobacteraceae bacterium. GTDB lineage: Bacteria > Pseudomonadota > Alphaproteobacteria > Rhizobiales > Xanthobacteraceae > JAUSIF01. The sequence goes on along the minus strand of JAUSIF010000301.1, from coordinate 6,587 downwards.
TGAGCGGCTCGATGGCGCCCGGTTTCGAAAGCCAAGACGCGCTCAAGCGCGCCAAGTCCGATCCGAATTACTGGGCGCGCAAGCCCGCGCCGGCGCGTAGCGAAGCAGCGGAGTAAACGGTGAACGTGGCGGCCCCGACTACATCGATTGCAAGAGCGAAGACGGCGGGCCGTCCGGTGGGCGCGAAGGCGCGCATTCGCGTGAAGGGCCTGGGCAAGCGCTACGGCACGCTCGAGGTCTTTCGCAATATCGATCTGGAGGTCGGCGATCGCGAGATCGTCGCCATCGTCGGTCCGTCCGGCTGCGGCAAGACCACGCTGTTGCGCTGTATCGACGGGCTCTTGCCGGCGAGCGAAGGCGAGATCTGGGTCAACGATCAGCGCATCACGCAACCCATCGCCAGCGTGGCGATGGTGTTCCAGCATTTCGGTCTTTTCCCGTGGAAGACGGTCTATGCCAACATCGCCTACGGATTGAAGCTCGCCGGCGCCACCACGGCGGAAATCGCCGAACGAGTCCCGCGTTTCATCGCCATGGTCGGGCTTAGCGGCTTCGAGCACGCCTATCCGTACCAGATATCGGGCGGGATGCAGCAGCGCTGCGGGCTCGCGCGCGCGCTCGCGGTCGAGCCGAACGTGCTGTTGATGGACGAGCCGTTCGCCGCGGTCGACGCGCAGACGCGCGAAATCCTGCAATTCGAGCTGTTGCGCATCTGGGAGAGCCGCCCGACCGCCATGGTGTTCGTCACCCATTCGATCGAGGAAGCGGTGCTCATGGGCGATCGGGTGGTGGTGCTGAAGGGCCGGCCCAGCGGCATCCACGAGACCATCACGGTCGATCTACCGCGTCCGCGCAGCCGGGGAACGCTGCGCGAGCCCCGCTTCGCGGAACTGCGCGAGCGGGTGTGGGGAATTTTGATGAGCGAGGCCCGCGCGGCCGAGTTCCATCTGGAGAAATAATGACGTATGACGTCAGTCACAAACGGAAAAATAAGGGAGGAACAGCAATGAAACGCAGATTGATGATGACGATGGGATGCCTCGGCGCGCTCGCCGTCGCGTTCATCAGCCCGGCCGCCACTCCGGCGGCGGCGCAAGGCAAGAAGATGGTGATCGCCGCGCCGGGCATCCCGCCGATCTTCGCCTCGGTGATCGCCTATGTCGCCGAGCGGCAAGGCTTCTTCAAGAAGCACGGCGCCAATGTCGAGGTTCGTCCGTTCGATACCGGCACCGCCGCGGCGCGCGCGGTGCTCGCGGGCGACATCGAGATTTCAATGTCGCCGACGCCCTTGATCATCAACCAGATCTCGAACACGGATGCGAACGTGGTCGCGATCTACGGTTTGCCGAATCCAGACTGGATCCTCGCTTCCACCGATCCCACCAAGACCAATTGCAAGGATATCGCCGGCCAGCCGGTGGGCATCGATACGGTCGGAGGCGCGCGATCGATCGCGCTCCGGATCATGCTGGCCGCGGGCTGCAAGGAAGTGAAGTTGGAGGAGGTGAAGCAGGTGGCGCTGAGCTCGAACACCGCGCCCGCCATGGTCGCCGGCCAGCTCACTTTCGGCGTGTTGCATCTCGACGACGTCGCCGTGCTCGAATCCCAGGGCAAGAAGGTCAATACCCTGTTGGCGATGAAGCAGACCAACCCGACCAGCCATTATCTGCTCTTGGTCGTGCGTCAGGACAAGCTCAAGGAAAACCGCGACGCCTATGTCCGCGCGATCGCCGGCCTGATCGAAGCCGCGCGCTTCATGCAGGATCCGAAGAACGCCGACAAGGTCGCCGACGATGCGTTGTACACCGGCCATCCCAAGAACATCTCGAAGGCGGCGCTGAAGCAGTTCCTCGACATCAGCTTCTGGGCGGTGAACGACGACGGCATGGACCGGAAGAAGCTCGAAGCCATGATCGCAATCCAGGCCAGGACCGGCGGGATTACCGCCGGCAAGGAGCCGGTGAAATACGAGCGCCTGGTCGATCAAAGCGTCTGGAAGGACGCGGCCGCGCTGGTGAAGTAGTAGTCGGCGGAAACACAATGGCATACCGCCTGCGCATGCAGGGGCGGAGGTTCGGCCGTGCGGCGTGAGAGCATCCATCGCCTTTTGCCGTTCGTGCTGAGCCTCGCCGCCGGCATGGCGCTGTGGGAAATCGTCGGGCGGCACACCAGCGCCGCCTTCATGGTGCCGCTGTCGGAAACGATCCACCGGTTCTGGCAGTTGGCGGCAAGCGGCCAGCTCGGTACCCAATTTCTGGATTCGGCCACGCTGTTCGCGACCGGCTTCGCGCTCGCGCTTCTCGTCGGCATGCCGGCGGGTCTCTTGCTCGCGCGCGTGCAGAGCCTGCGCGTCGCGATCGAGCCCTACATCATGATCCTCTACGCCACGCCGATGGTGGCGCTGATCCCCTTCATCCTGTCGCTGATGGGATTCGGCTTCGCGCCGAAGGTTCTGGTCGTCTTTCTGTTCGCCGTTTTTCCCATTCTCTACAACACCATCGAGGGCGCGCGCAGTATCAAGCCGGAGCTGATCGAGGTCGCCCGCTCCTATCGCTCGCGCGAATGGGCGCTGTGGCGGGAGGTGATGGTGCCCTACACGCTCCCCTTCACCATGACCGGGGTGCGGCAGGCGATCGGCCGCGCCCTTGTCGGCATGGTGGCGGCGGAGTTCTTCCTGAGCTCCACCGGGCTCGGCCAGCTGATCATGACCGCCACGCAGAACTTCGACACCGGCGGCGTGTTCGCGATCATCCTCGTGATCGGCTTGATCGGCGTCGGGTTGATGCGCTTCGGGCTCTATATCGAAACCTACTTCGCGCGCTGGCGGGACTAGGGCGATGAGCACTTCGGATCTCAGCGTATCGGCAGGGCGCGTGCTCGCGTCGGGGCGATCGACGAGTCTCGCCTCCAGCCCGTTGCTGCTGCGGCTCCTCGCCGGCCTCGTGATTCTGTTGCTGTGGGAAGGCGTGGTGCGCGGATTCGCGCCCGCCTACGTGGCGAAGCCGAGCGGCGTCGTCATGGCGATCCCCAAGGTGATCGTCAATCCGGCCTTCCTCGAGGCCACCGCCATCACGCTCACGGCGGTGGCGCAAGGGCTCGCCATCGCGCTGGTCATGGGAACCATCATCGGGCTGATCATGGGCCGCAGCGTGGTGGTCGAACGCATGCTGAGGCATTACGTCAACGGCTTTTACGCGGTGCCGATGATCATCGTGCTGCCGCTGTTCTCGCTCTGGTTCGGCTATTCCGGCGCGGCGCGGCTCGCCACCATCGTGTTCGCCGCCCTGTTCTCGATCATCGTCAATGTCGCCGATGGCGCCAAGTCGGTTCCGCGCGAATATCTCGAGGTCGCGCGCTCGTTCCGCTCCGGCCGCGTGCGCATGCTGCGGGAAATCGTCCTGCCCGCGGCGATGCCCTATTTCCTCGCCGGCGTGCGGCTTGCCGCCGGCCGCGCGCTGATCGGCGCGGTGGTGGCCGAGTTCTTCACCGCCATCGGCGGGCTCGGCTATTTCATCCTTTACCAGTCCCGCACCTTCCATCACGACGAAGCCTTCGTCGGCGTGATGTTGCTCGCGGCCTTTGGCGTCGGCTTCGAGGTATTCGTCAACTGGTGCACGCGGCATTTCATGCCGTGGTACCGCCGCGACGAAAAGACCGACTAATCCGGACGGATTGGCGAAGCCGCATTGAGACTCCGATCGATGTCGCAGGATGCCCGCGTCAAATCCGCGATCACGCACTGGGCGGCGCGCTTCGTCGCCAACGGCGTCGTCCTCACCGACTTCGAGGAGGTTACCACCTCGATCGAAAGCTGGGACGAGTGGTGCAAGGCTTGGAGCGCACGCGCCGGCGTGCACGAGCAGCTGGGCCGCGAGGCGCTCAAGAATAAACATCATTTGAGCGCGGGCGAGCATCTGCAACGCGCCGGCGTCTATTACCATTACGCCAAGTTCCTGTTCGTGCAGGATATTTCGCAGATGAAGGCGGCGCACGGGAAAGCGGTCGAATGCCGGCGCCTGGCGCTGCCGCATCTGCGTCCGCCCGGCGAGCGCGTCGAGATTCCCTATGCGGGAAAAAGATTGTTCGGAATCCTGCGCCGGCCTGCCGGCGTCGAGCGTCCGCCGGTGGTGGCGATGGCGCAAGGGCTCGACTCCGCCAAGGAGGAGATGGACGCCTACGAGCAGCCGTTCCTCGCGCGCGGGCTGGCGACGCTCGTCTTCGACGGGCCGGGCCAGGGCGAAGGCGAATACGACTTCGCCATCCGCGGCGATTACGAGGTGGCGGTCAAGGCGGTGATCGATTTCATCGAGCAGCGCCGCGACGTCGACTCTTTGCGCATCGGAATGTGGGGCGTGAGCCTGGGCGGCTACTACGCGCCGCGCGCCGCCGCCTTCGACAAGCGCATCAAGGCCTGCATCGCGCTGTCGGGTCCGTTCGACTGGAGCGAGTGCTGGGACGGCCTGCCGGAATTGACGCGCGAGGCGTTCCGCGTGCGCAGCCATTGCTCCACGCCGGAAGCGGCGAAGCGCCATGCCGCGACGCTCTCGCTTGCGAATGTCGCGGAGCGCATCACTTGTCCGATTTTCGTCGTCACCGGCAAGCTCGACCGCATCATCCCATGGCAGCAAGCCGAGCGCCTGGCGCGCGCGGTCAAGGGCCCGGTCGAGCTATTGATCATCGAGGACGGCAACCACGTCGCCAACAACCGCGTTTATCGCTATCGTCCGCAGACCGCGGACTGGATGGCGGAGCAACTGGCCAGCGGCGCCAAGAATTGAAGATCGGCCTGGAGGAAACGACCATGAGAGCGATCGTGAGTTGGTTTGTTGGGGGACTGAGCCTTCTCATCGCGGCGGGCGCCGGCGCGCAAACCACGCCCAAGATCGGCGATCAGCCCGAAGCGCGCGACATGGCACTCGTGGGCTACAGCGATCTACAGGCGCGCAGCGCCTATCAGCCGATCGTGCACGAGCAGAACCGCCGCTGGATCGCCTATATCGGCCATCACGGCGGGACCGAAAGCGTTCCCAAGCCCGTCAATTCGCTCAGCGGCGCCGCCGAATTCAACGGCACCTCGATCATCGACGTGACCGATCCGCGCGCGCCGAAATATCTCGCGCATATTCCCGGCGAGCAGGGCCTCGGCGAGGCCGGCGGTGCGCAGATGGTTCGCGTCTGCGACGGCGACAAGCTGCCGAAGGGCGCGCGCGGAAAATTCTATCTCCTGCGCACGCTCGGCAATTCGGCGCACGAAATCTGGGACGTGACCGATCCGTCGAAGCCCGGCCTCGTCAGCCGCATCGGCCCGGTCAAGGGCACGCACAAGAATTGGTGGGAGTGCGACACCGGCATCGCTTATCTCGTGTCCGGCATCGAGGGCTGGCGCACGCGCCGGATGACCCAGGTCTACGATCTGAGCGATCCCGCCAAGCCGGTGTTCATCCGCAATTTCGGCTTGCCCGGCCAGCAGCCGGGCGGCAGCGGCGAGGCGCCGACCGAATTGCACGGCCCGATCTCGACCGGGCCCGCCGGCAATCGCGTCTATTTCGGCTACGGCACCAACAAGAGCGGGATCTTGCAGATTGTCGACCGGCAGAAGCTCTTGACTGGACCGGCCGAGCCCACGCCGGAAAATTTGCTTTTTCCGCAGGTCGCACGCCTCGATATGCCGCCCACCGTCGGCGCGCACACGGTGTTTCCGCTCTTGAAAATGGACATCGCCGAATTCGCCAAGGACAAGTCGGGCAAGACCCGCGACTTCGTCGCCATCGTGGATGAGTCACTGATCAATGAATGCCTGGAAGCCCGGCAGATGTTGTGGATGGTCGAGGTGACGACCGAGTCGAAGCCGTTCGGCGTTTCCAGCTGGACGGTGCCGGAGGCGAGCGGAAATTTCTGCAGCCGCGGCGGACGCTTCGGCACGCATTCATCGAACGAAAAATTCACGCCGATCTATTACAAACGGGTGCTGTTCCTCGCGCATTTCAACGCCGGCGTGCGCGCGGTGGACATCCGCGATCCCTATCAGCCGAAGGAGATCGCTTACTTCATCCCGCCGATCACCGAGAAGACCGAAAAGCGCTGCGTGAAGGTGGACGGCGCCGACCGCTGCAAGATCGCGATCCAGACCAATAACGTGGAGGTCGACGACCGCGGCTATATCTATATCGTCGACCGCGCCAATACCGGCATGCACATATTGGAACTCACCGGCGAGGCGCGGAAGGCGGCGAACTTCCCGAAATAACGTCCGCTTCTCTTCGTCACACCCGCGCGAAACCGCGCGGCACGTGGTGCAGCCGCTCGATGCCGGTGGCGGTGACGAGCACGAGCTCGCCGGTCTGCACACCGGCGCGGCCGTCGCGCGTCACCACGTTCGGCTGGATCACCAGGGTCTCGCCTGCCGTGAACGGCTCCTCCGGGATCGGCCCGGCCGGGCGGCTCTTTGAACCCAGGATCGGCGGCAGATAGCCGCCGCCATAGCCGTGCACGAGATCGTCGATGGTGGTGAAACCCGCGGCTTCGATCACGCCGGCGGCGGCGATCACCTCGGCGGGCTTGGCGCCGTGCTTCAATAGCGCCGCGAT
>JAUSIF010000066.1 GCA_030648135.1 Xanthobacteraceae bacterium | reverse complement strand
CGGCCGCGAGCAAGATCCCGCTCGTCTCGGCGATCGGCCACGAGACCGATTTCACCTTGCTGGACCTGGTCGCCGACCGCCGCGCGCCGACGCCCACCGCCGCCGCCGAGATGATCGTGCCGGTGCGCGCCGAATTGCTCGCCCAGACCGGGGATTTTGGCGCGCGCCTCATCGGCGCGGCGCTTCGTCTGGTCGAGCGTTTGCGCGGCGACGTCCGCGGCCTGGCCCGCGCTCTGCCGGCGGCGGACGCGCTGTTGGCGCTTCCCCGCCAGCGGCTCGATTCCGTCGGCGAACGCCTGCCGCGCGCGCTCCGGGCGAACGCCCATGCCCATCGCGTCCGCTTCGAGCGCGCCTCCGGGCGCCACAGCCCGCGGATGCTGCGTTTGCAGATTGTCCATGCCCGCGAGCGAATCGGCTCGTTTTCCGAACGTGCTACTCGCGCCTACCGGTCATTCGTCGAAAGGCGGCGCATCCGCTGGGACAGGCTCGACGCTCTGTTGCGGGCGCTCGGCTATCACGAGGTGCTCAAGCGCGGTTTCGCACTCGTCCGCGATGCCGCCGGTGATCCGGTTCGCTCGGCCGCCGCCGTGGCAGCCGGCGATGCGCTCGATATCGAGCTCTCCGATGGGCGAATCGGGGCAATCGTGACCGGCGCTCCGGCGGCGCGCAGGCGGAAAGGCAGCCGCGAAAGCGGCGGGCAGGGCAGTCTGTTTGGCTGAAATTTATGATCAAAAACGCGATCGCGCGTGAATTAATCAATTCTCCGCCGCGCTGGCAAGAATAGCCTCAAGGCACTATGTTGCCCTTCATTCGAATCCTGCGGCACGGAATGACGCGATGAACCGCTTCGAACGCATCCCCCTCGCGGTCGGCGAAGCCGAGCTTCGCTATCTCGACGGCGATTACCGCATCGTCCGGCCGGGCAGCTATGTGCGCTGCGCAGTCACCGGCACGCCGATTCCGCTCGATGAGCTCAAATATTGGAACGTCGAGCTGCAGGAAGCCTATGCCAGCTCCGAGGCGGTATTGCGCCGCTTTTACCCGGACCTGAAAATCGGCTGATTTTAGAGCATGATCCCGAAAAGTGGGAACCGGTTTCCCGCCTTCGCGAAGCCCGCTTCGGCGGGCGAAGGAAGGTCGGAAAAGATCATGCTCAATCAAAAAGCTAGACCGCGATCCCGATTCAATCTCAATCGATCGCGGTCTAGCCACGCGCCCGCGTGAGCGCGCGTTGCAAGAGCGCCCGCACCGCCGCTTCGTCCTCGAACACGAGCCGCACCGGCAGCGCCCGCGTAACCGAAGCGAGCTCGGCGAGCGCCGGATCGCCGGCCATTCGCGCCTGATCTTTTTCGGTGGTGACCGGCAAGAGACCCCGGGCCCGCACGATCGCGAGAAGGGCAGCGGCATCCCCGGCCGAGTAGAAATGATGATCCGCGAAGACGCGGCGATCGATGATCTCGGCGCCGGTCTCGGCGAGCGTCGCGAAGAACTTCTCCGGATGGCCGATGCCGGCGAAGGCAAGCACCGACTTGCGGGAAAGCTTCGCCGCCACTGCGGGATCGGGCATGAGCCGGGCGCCGAGCGCCGCGATGCCCATGCCCGCCGCGATCTCCGCGACCGTCGCTCCCGCCGCGCCGGCGCCGACGATCACGATCCCCTGCGCCCGTTCGAGTTGCGGCCCGAGCGGCGCGCGCAACGGACCCGCCGGGAAAACCCGGCCATTGCCGACCCCGCTCATGCCGTCGACCACGAGCAAAGCCAGGTCCTTCTCGAGCGCGGGATTTTGAAAGCCGTCATCGAGCACGACCACGCTCGCGCCCTCTTGCTCTGCCAGCTTCGCGCCGGCGACGCGGTCGCGCGCGACCACGGTCGGAAAGGCGCGGGCGAGCAGCAGCGGTTCGTCGCCGACCGCGCGCGCATCGTGGCGCTGCACATCGACCCGCACGGGCCCGCGCGCGCGTCCGCCATAGCCACGGCTGATGAAAAACGGCCGTTCGCCCAAAGCTTTCAGCAATTGCGCGAGCGCGAGCGCCGTGGGTGTCTTGCCGGCGCCGCCGAGCGTCGGATTGCCGATGCAGACTACCGGAACACCGGCGCGTTCGCCCGCGCGCTGCATCCGCGCCGCGGCGACGATGCCGTAAATCGCCCCAACCGGGGCGAGCAGGGCCGCGACTGGACCCCGCGACTTCCACCAGAAGCCGGGCGCGCGCATCAGTGTCCGAGCCGGAGCTGAACGAGATAAGGTTCGATCGCCGCGAAGGTGCGGTCGAGCGCGCCGCCCAGGTGATCGACCGTCGTCCGCGCCGTCGCCGCCATCTGGCGCACTAGGTCCGGATCGTCGAGCAAGCGTGCCAAGCTATTGGCGAGCGATTTCGCGTCCGTCACCGTGGCGGCGCCGCGCGCGCGAGTGAGCTGGGCATAGACGGTCGCGAAATTCGAAACATAGGGGCCGTGCAGGATGGCGCTGTCGAGCTTGGCGGGCTCGATCGGATTCTGCCCGCCATGCCGCACCAGCGAGCCGCCGACAAAAACAATGGGCGCCAGCCGATAGAACAGTCGGAGCTCGCCGATGGTATCGGCGACATAGATATCGGTGCCGCGGTCGGGCAGGTGCCCGCGCGAACGCATGACCGGCACGGCACCCATTTCCTCGGCGCTCTCGATCACATTGCGCCCGCGTTCGGGATGACGCGGCGCGATGATGGTGAGGAGATTTGGCATTACCCGCCGCAGGCGCAGATGCGCCTCGATCACCATTATCTCTTCGCCGTCATGGGTGCTGGCGGCGAGCACGACCGGACGACCACGCAGCGTGCGTTCGAGCGCGGCGAGGGCGGCAGGATCGGCCGGTGGCGGCGGCACGTCGAACTTGAGATTTCCGGTGGTGACGATGCGCTTGGCGCCGAGCCCGGCGAGCCTGCGCGCGTCCTCCGGTTCCTGAGCCAGACAAAGATCGATGCGCGACAACAGCGCCGTCGCCGTTTTGCGCATGATCCTCCAGCGCTCGAACGAGCGGCTCGACAGGCGGCCGTTGATAAGGACGAAAGGTATGTCTCGCTGCCAGCCTTCGGTGATCAGGTTCGGCCAAAACTCGGACTCCGCGATGAGCGCGAGGTTCGGTCGCCAATGATCGAGAAAGCGTTCCACGAACGCGGGCGCATCGAGCGGGACGAACTGATGCAGCACCCCTTCCGGCAGACGCCGCTCCGCCAATCGTGCCGCGGTCACGGTGCCCGAGGTGAGCAGTACCGAAAAACCGCGCGCATGAATGCGATTGAGCAGCGGCAGGATCGAGAGAAGTTCTCCCACGCTGGCGCCGTGAACCCATACCAGTGGCCCTTCCGGCCGGGGAATGCTCGGCAGACCGCGGCGCTCTTCGATGCGGTCAGGATCTTCCTTGCCGCGCCTGAGCCGCCACTTGAGCCATGCGCCGGCGAACGGGGCCATGGACCGGGTAAAGCCGCGATAAAGCCGGAGCGTGATGGGCAGCCGATCCTTAGCGGCCATGCACCGCACTCCCTTGTGGCCGCCCTAGCAGCGCCTCGGCGCACGCGCCGGAACCGCGGGCGGTACCGAGTCCGAGCGCCTCGACGGCGAGCGCGTTGATGTCGGCATCCGCATGGCGGGAGATCATCACCTTGCCTCGGTGATGCCGTTTGGCGACGAACGGCATGAGAAAATGCTGGCTACGCCAGAAAGTAAGGATGATCGGTATTTCGTTGTCGATCCAATCGTAGAAATCGGCCGGCTCCAGGGTAAGCGAGGAAGTGTACCAGACCAGGCGCCCATAAGCTGCCAGCATACGACCGATCGCGACCTGAAACAGCCGCGACCTACGAAGCGTCTTCCACATGACCCAATATACCGACCGTTCAATGTTCCGTGCGGGAGGTATCAATTTCCGGATCAAGGAGCCGGTGAAGGTGCATGATGAAGTAACGGGTCTTCGCCGCCGGTCGGCTCATGGCTCGGCAATCTCTCTTGCGCCTGCGCGGGGCGAACTTCCCGTTTTGCCCGCGGCCATGTCGAGCGCGGCAAGAAGTGCCGGATGGATTCCAACCCCGGCAGCCGCGAGAGCTCCGTGCACGGGTTGCGGGCGGTTATAGACGGGCTTGGCGCCGTCGAATGTCGTAAGCCGACCCCGGGCTTCGTGCACCAAAAGATCCGCGGCCGCAACATCCCAATCGTAGCTGTGAGCGGCGGCGAGCGATGCATCGAGCTCTCCGCTCGCGACCCGCGCAAAGCGCAGGGCGAGGGAATGAATGCGCGGCACCGCGAGGAGCGGCATACCGGTGCGGATGAGCTGATCGACGATCGATCGCGAGCCAGCGACGCGCGCGCCTCGAAGCGAGTTCACCGCGCTCGCGACGATGGCGACACCGTTGCGGGTGGCACCTTCGCCGGCGGCGGCCAACAACAACTCCCCGGTCGCCGGTGCATCGAGCGCCGCCGCGACCGGACGTCCGTCCTCGATGAGCGCCGCCGCGATGGCCCAGTCAGGAAGGCCTTTGATGAAAGCGCGGGTGCCGTCGATCGGATCGACCACCCATACCCGGCGCCGCGTCAGCCGTTCCGGCGCGTCGGCGGTCTCCTCCGAAAGCCAGCCGTGGTCGGGCGCCACGGCCATAAGGCGCTCGCGCAAGAACGCATCGACGGCCAGGTCGGCCTCGGTCACTGGGGAGGCACCTCCCTTCATCCAGGTCCGCACGCCTGCGCGGAACATGGAGAGCGCGAGGTCCCCCGCTTCGGTCACGGCTTTGGCGAGCGTGCGCGCCGCGGCCTCCGGCGGGAGCGATGAACTAGCGGCCAGCGCGGCCGCAGAGAGGTCGTTCCGGGTATTCATGCGGCGTCGTCTAGGCCGGCATTCATCAAGTCGCAAGCATGGCGCGCGTCGGATCGCCGCCGGTCTCCGGACTGTCGCAAGTTTTCGGCAAGCATGCGAAGAAAAAGCCGTGCCGCCGCCCGAAGGTACCCTCGATTAACCAG
>JAUSIF010000024.1 GCA_030648135.1 Xanthobacteraceae bacterium | reverse complement strand
TCATGAAGTCCAGCGAAAAGAAAGCCTTATTTTATAGGGCTTTTACGATAGAATTGCGGCCCAAACGCCTATCATCCCGAGGAACAGCGCCAGGGCGGCGAGAGTCGCGATCTCGCCGGCGACGAACCGGGTGACGCTCTCCCGATAGTGCACGGGGCAGACGTAGCGCCCGTCGAGCCGGCAGCCGCAGGGCAATGTTCGGTCGTTCATGGCTCGGTCCTCCGATGTCGGCGGACCGTAGCGTGGAGAGATTAAAAAACGCTTAATCGACCGTCATGACGTGCGCCAGATCAGCCTCGCGCCCGGCAAGCGTTGGCGTTATCATCGGAGCATTCCGCACCAAAGCTATCGGTGGAGCGTGTTCAAGAACACCGGCCCGAACGAGCGCGTCGGCGTAACTGCCGAGGATGATGCAGGTCACCTCGCGGCCCAGCTCGGTGAACTCGGTGTGGTGGGGGAATTTGGGGTGGTGGTTGCTGAACTTGTGAATGCAGCGGATTAGTTTCCGAGAAATAAGCGCGCCGATGATGAGAGTTTGCGGGCCGGTTTGAATCGGCTGAGGCCCTGAAATATGCTCGATCAAATGATCCCGTTGCGGCTTCGAAAGACGGCAGGCCATCTCACGCGCTGACATAGGCTACTCCTTACGCTGGACTTATCCACAGGGCTAGCCTAGCGAAAAATCAACTGGGAAGTCCATAGGCGCCGATCAATCGGCCTTGGCATATAAATCAAACCGGGCTAGTCTCGCTCGCAACTCAAAGCCAAGCGGCTAGGAGGTGGATCATGAGGCCGGGCGGCTAACCGACCGCCGTAAGCAGCCAGCGCAACAACCACAGTCCCCTTATTTCAGCGCGCGCCTCGGTGCCTCCGTCAAAGGCTGCGGGGCGCGCAATCGTTAAGAGGCCAGAGATGTTACCACAGCCTGAAATGTTCGGCCGCAAGGTAGTCCGCACCACACTGGATCCTATCCCTCGTGCATTCCGTACCGCCCCAGGTGCCATTGCCATTAACGAACGTGAGCTCGCTGCACTGGCAGCCGGAGACGGCGATACCTTCAAGGAGATCGCCGCTATCGTGACGGCGGAAGACCTCGCTTGGCTTGAAAACAGGCACGGCTAGACCTCATCAACACCGACGGCTAGATTGTGGCTATGTTTTACGTTTACCGGATTTTCGGCCAGGGCGGCGAGACGCTCTACATCGGCAAAGGATCAGGTGATCGGCTGCGCCATCAAATGAAGCGGTTCCGCGAAAATGGCGAAGTGATCGCGCGGTATGAAAACGAGGACGCTGCGTATCGAGAAGAGGCAACGCTAATTGCTCAGTACCATCCACCGCTTAATATCGCGCCTGGTGGTCGCGGTGGGGCTTGGACTGGACGACGAAAGAAGACCGAGCCAGAGATCATGGCGGGGTTACTTAGAAAGCTCATTACTGCCGCGCCCGGTGTCAGGTTCTATCTTCTCGGCGAGGACATAACGGACGGCATAGTCGACATCATCGCCGCATGGTTCGGTCGGGTGGGCTATGAGACTGCCAGATCAGAATTAGCCAAGCACGCTATAACTTTCCCGCCGCTGGACGAGTTTGCCACTATTGCATAGCGCGGTTTAGATTCTAGCGTATTTGCAAATATCTGCAAAAATAGTAAACATAGCTTCATGCCAAGAGGATCAAAGCCAGGCGAGCGGCGCGGCGGTCGAATTAAGGGTACACGAAACCGCGCCACCATTGAGAGGGCGCGCATCGCCGAGATTGAAATCGACAAGGCGAAGGAGACGGGGCGTAAGCTGGCGAAGGAATACCTGCAGGACTTCCTGCCGGTCCTCGCGGGAATGGCCGCGACATACCAGCCTTTGCCGCCTGGTATGATAGCTCCTAATGGGCGCCAACCAGACGACGCGAAGTTCGAGAAGTGGCTGAACTACGTGATTGACGTGGCGGCTAAGCTGGCACCATACGAGAGCCCGACGTTCCGTGCGGTGGTGGTGGCCGACGCCGGTAAGGGTGGCATCCCGATCGACATCAAGAGCCTCACCTCCGCTCAGATTGAACAATTGAAGGAACGAATCCTTGCTGGACTCGCCCAGGGCGGACAATCTCGACCTCAAATTGGTCGCGTTGCTTGATACTGAACTAGCGCAACGCCGCAACTCGATCTTTGCTCACTACGCCAGGTGGCAGGACGATCCAGTCGGGTTCATCGTCGATGGCCTGCTCGGCTTCACTTGGTCGAAGCAACGCGAGATATGCGAGAGCGTGCGCGTCAACCGGCGCACTGCTGTCCAATCCTGCCACGACGTAGGGAAGGACTGGATCGCCGCGCAGATCGTGGCGTGGTGGTTGTCCTGCAACGATCCTGGCACTGCGTTGGCCGTCACCATCGCGCCGACGGCGCACCAAGTCCGCGGCATCCTATGGCGAGAGATCAACCGCGCGCACGCCGCCGGCGGATTGCCAGGACGGTTGAACCAGACCGAATGGCTGCACGGCAACGAACTGGTCGGCTTTGGCCGGTCGCCGGCCGACACAGACCCAACCACAATCCAGGGCTATCATGCGCCGAAGCTGCTGTTCGTAGGAGACGAGGCGGGCGGGCTTAGCAAGGCGCTGCTCGATGCGGCCGACTCGCTGATCGCGAACGATAACTGCCGCGCCTTGCTGATCGGCAATCCGGACGATCCGACCACTGAGTTCGAGAAGATTTGCCGGCCCGGCTCCGGCTGGAACGTCATCCGCATCAACGCCTTCGACAGCCCGAACTTTACGGGCGAGAAGATCCCAGACACGCTGCGGCCGCTGCTGATCTCTAAAGTGTGGGTCGAGGAGAAGCGTAAATCATGGGGCGAGGAATCGCCTCTA
>JAUSIF010000300.1 GCA_030648135.1 Xanthobacteraceae bacterium | reverse complement strand
CGCGGCGGCCAGCTGGTGATGCGGGCGAAGCAAGCGCGCTAGACGAATAGAGCCACGGTGAAGCGCGCCGCGATCAGTACCAAGAAGATACCGAACGCGACTTCCAGCCGGCGCTTCGACATCCGGTGCGCCAGCCTTGCGCCGTAGGGCGCTGCCAGCATGCTCGCCGGAGCGAACAGCAGGATACCCAGCAACGAGACATAGCCGACGGAGAAGGGCGGCATCAGCGCCTGCTGCGGCCAGCCGGCGATCATGTAGCCGAGCGTGGCCGGAATCCCGATCAACACGCCGAGACCGGTGGAAGTCGCGACCGCCGCGTGGAACGGCCGGCCATATAAGGCAAGGAACAGGGTCGAGAGCGAGCCGCCGGCGATGCCGACCAGCGTGGACAAGCACCCGATGGCGAAGCCGCCGGCGACCATGGTGGGCGTTCCCGGGAGATCATCGGCGATACGCCAGGTATCGCGGCCGAACAACAATTTCACGGCCATGAAAATCGCAAACAACACGAACACGATCTTGAAAAGTACGCCGGGGGCGACATATGCGATGACGCTTCCCGCCACCACGCCGAGCACGACCGGCACCGCCCAGATGCGCAGAACCTCGCCGAGCACCGCGCTTTGGGCACGATGCGCGTAATAGGCGCGCAGAATGGTCGGTATGGTAATCGCCATCGCGGTGCCGATGCAGAGTTGCATGCGCACCTCATCGGGCACGCCGAGGATGCGAAAGAACTCGTAGAGAACGGGAATGATGACGGTCGATCCGCCGATGCCGAACAAGCCGGAAAGAAGCCCGGACAGCGCACCGGCAAGCAGAATCGCTACCAGGAGAAAAACAAGCTCGCCGACGGATATGCCGAAGAGCATGAGTGCTCCGGAAATGAGGATATGGGCGGGTCAGGCCGCGGCGGTGTGCGCGAATTCCGCAGTCTTGTCCAGCACCCTTGCGAGCGCATCGCGCAGCACCTCGGGGCCGGCGCCCGGTTTCACCGCCTCGGTCGCGAGATGGCGGCGGTAGGCGCGCGCGCCGGGTGCGCCGCGGAACATGCCGAGCAGGTGGCGCGTGACGTCGTGCAGCCGCGCGCCCTTCGCGAGCGCGCGCTCGATATAGGGAATGAACGCCTCGACGGCCGCGTGCGGATCGTCGAAGGGGGCCGGCTCGCCGAACAGTCGCGGATCGATGGCGAGTAGAAGCTCCGGATTCTCATAGGCGGCGCGCCCCAACATCACGCCGTCGACCAGATCGAGATGCCGCTCGATTTCCGCAAGCGTGCGGATGCCGCCGTTGATCACGACCGGGACGTGCGCTAGGCGCCGCTTCAGGCGGTGCACGCGACCGTGGTCGAGCGGCGGGACGTCGCGGTTCTCGCGCGGGGAGAGGCCCGCGAGCCAGGCCTTGCGCGCATGCACGACGAGCGCATCGGCGCCCGCGGCGACGATTGCATCGGCGAAGCGGTCGAGCGTCGCTTCGGAATCCTGATCGTCGATTCCGAGCCGACATTTGACCGTGACCGGCACCGCCACCGCTGCCTTCATGGCGGCGACGCAATCGGCGACATGAGCGGGTTCCGCCATCAGGCAGGCGCCGAAGCGGCCGTTTTGCACCCGGTCGGACGGACATCCGACATTGAGGTTCACTTCGTCATAGCCGAGGTCCGCGGCGATCCGCGCCGCGGCGGCAAGCTCGCGCGGTTCGGAGCCGCCGAGCTGAAGCGCCAGCGGATGCTCTGCCGGGTCGAAATCCAGCAGGCGTGCGCGGTCGCCATGCAAGATCGCCCCGGTGGTCAGCATCTCGGTGTAGAGTCGCGCGCGGCGCGTGAGCAACCGATGGAAGAACCGGCAGTGCCGGTCGGTCCATTCCATCATCGGCGCGATGCAGAAGCGCCAGGGCGAGAGGGCCTTCCCGCTGATGCGCGGAACCATTGCTGTCATGGCATCTTCCTGCCAGATCGGACGGCGCTAAGGAATAGCGAAGACTTCGGCCAGTTTATGCCCGGTCGCAATGGGTTTAGGTTTGGCACCAGGCATCGAAGACCGGCCGCGGAGCTATCGATATGCAGAACTTGAAGGAGCGCGTCGCGCTCGGATCGATCGCCATTTCGGCGGCTCTCGCCGGTGCCAAGGCGGTCGTGGGCCTGCTTTCCGGCTCGCTCGCGTTGCTCTCCGAGGCCGCCCACTCGATCATCGATGTGGCGGCGACGGTGCTGACCTATTCCGCCATTCGCGTCTCCTCGAAGCCGGCCGACGCGGAGCATCATTACGGCCACGGCAAGGTCGAGAGCGTCGCGGCGCTGGCCGAGACGGCGCTCCTGTTCCTGCTCTCGGGCGTGGTGATGTGGGAATCCTTGCAGCGGCTGTTCGGCGGGCACGGCCATGCGGTGGAGGCGACGATCTGGGCCTTTGGCGTCATCGTGGTTTCGATCATCGTCGATTTCTTCCGTGCACGTCTGTTGTATCGAGTGGCGGAGCAGTTCTCGAGCCAGGCGCTGGAAGCGGACGCGCTGCATTTCGGCACTGACATGTGGTCGTCGCTGGCCGTGCTGGTCGGGCTCGGCGGCGTCGTGCTCGGCTTCGCGTGGGCGGATTCCGCGGCCGCGTTCGTCGTTGCGGTGTTCGTGTGCCTCGCCGGCTGGCGGCTCGGCAAGCGCACCATCGATACGCTGACCGACGCGGCGCCCGCGGGCGCCGCCGAGCGGATCACCGGCATCGCCCGCAAGATCAAGGGCGTGGTCGCGATCGAGCGGGTGCGGGTACGGCCTGTGGGCGCGAATCTATTCGTCGAGCTCGCCGTTGCCGTTAGCCGTACACTGCCGCTCGAACGCGTTTCCGCGCTCGAGGGGGAGATTCGAAAAGCGATCCGCTCGGCGATGCCCGAGGCCGAGGTGACGGTCGCCACCGCGCCCAAGGCGCTCGATGACGAATCCGTGCTTGAGCGGGTGATGGTGATCGCGCGCAATCGTACTCTTGCCGTGCATCACGTCACGGTGCAGAACCTCGAAGGCCGTCTCGCGGTCGGCCTCGACCTCGAGGTCGACGGTTCGCTGCCGCTCGGCAAAGCGCATGAGATCGCCAGCGCGCTCGAGAACGCGATCGGCGACGAGCTCGGCGGCGAAGTCGAGGTCGAGACCCATATCGAGCCGCTGCAGAGCGACGGCGTTTCCGGCCGCGATGCTTCCGTCGAGCTGCATGCGGCGATCGCGGCGAAGATTCGCGAGCTGGCGCCGAGCGACGGCCCGATCCGCGACGTCCACGCCGTGCGCGTGCGCGAGACGCCGCGCGGTATCGTCGTCAATTTTCACTGCCGCGCCGATCCCGCGCTACGCGTGGAACAGGTCCACACCGCGGTCGATGCATTGGAGCACAACCTGCGCCAGGCCCGCGGTGACATTCATCGCGTCATCGG
Source organism: Xanthobacteraceae bacterium (assembly GCA_030648135.1). GTDB lineage: Bacteria > Pseudomonadota > Alphaproteobacteria > Rhizobiales > Xanthobacteraceae > JAUSIF01. The sequence goes on along the minus strand of JAUSIF010000300.1, from coordinate 5,827 downwards.
TCACGCCGAGCCTATTGGCGTCACGGAACCAGCACCCCGGCGCCCGTAAGCCGCCCGTCGCGCAGATCGGAGAGTGCTTCGTTCGCCTGCGCGAGCGAATAGCGCACGATCTCGGTGCGAATGCCGGCCTTGGGTGCGAGCGCCAGGAATTCGCGCGCGTCCCGCCGGGTGAGATTGGCAACCGAGCGGATTTCGCGCTCCTCCCACAACAGCCGGTAAGGGAAGCCCGGAATGTCCGTCATGTGGATGCCGCCGCAGACGACGCGGCCGCCTTTCCGCACCACCTTGAGCGCGGCCGGAACGAGGCTGCCGACGGGCGCGAAGATGATGGCGGCGTCGAGCGGCTCGGGCGGCGTCGCGCCGGAGCTGCCGGCCCAGACCGCCCCGAGCGAGCGGGCAAAGGCTTGCGCCTTCTCGTCGCCCGGCCGGGTGAAGGCGAAGACGCGCTTGCCTTCGAAGCGGGCGAGCTGGGCGAGAATATGGGCGGCGGCGCCGAAGCCGTAGATACCCAGGGAAGCCGCGTCGCCCGCCATACGATAGGAGCGATAGCCGATGAGCCCGGCGCAGAGGAGCGGCGCGAGGGCGGCATCGTCCCCTTCCTCGCCGAGGAGAAAGGCGTAGCGCGCATCGGCGACCGCGTGGGTGGCATAGCCGCCGTCGCGCGTATAGCCGGTGAAGAGCGGAGCGTCGCAGAGATTCTCGCGATCCATCCGGCAATAGCGGCAGCTGCCGCAGCTATAGCCGAGCCAGGGCACGCCGACGCGATCGCCGATCGCAAATCCAGTCACCCCCAGACCCAGAGCGGCGACCCGGCCGACGATCTCATGGCCGGGCACCAGCGGTAATTTGGGTTCGGCGAGTTCGCCGTCCACCACGTGCAGATCGGTGCGGCAGACGCCGCAGGCCTTGATTTCGATGAGGATTTCGCCGCGACCAGGCGAGGGCGTTGGCCGCTCGCGCAACACGAGCGGCCGGCCCGAGGCCTCCAGCACCATCGCGCGCATGTTCCGGACTCCTTTTGTTCGCGCCGCCGTTCGGCACGCGTTTATCTAGGCCGGACTCTGGACAAATCGCCACGACTTCGATTCTTATGAAGCTGATTCGGAGAGATGCGGCAGTCCCTCCGGTCATGCGAGATGGGGCTTTCCGAGGAGGCCGGCGATGGCGCGTGTCCACGCTGCCAACGCGTCCTTGCGCGTTCAAAACGTTCGCGGTCTTGCCCGCTCGCTCACCCGTCCCGCCTATCAGCGCCTGCTCGACGCCGAACCCTTTCTACGCCGCGTCGTACCGCTTCTGATCGTCGCCTTCCTCGCGGCGGTCGCAGTCGGCGCCGCCGTGCAGATCATCGACCACCGGCGCGAGGCGCTCGCCGATACGGAGAAAAATCTCGCCCTGCTCGCGCTCGCGGCCGGCGAACATATCTCGCAGCGGATCGCGAACCAGGCTGATCCCGCCAAAGTGCGCGCCGCACTGATGGAGATTTTGCCGGCGGAGGATACCGGCCTCGGGCGCCGTGTCCTGGTGACCGATGCGTCCGGGCGCATCGTCGCGGAAGTGCCAGCGCAGGAGTCGCGGGCGGGCAACAAGCTCGCGGACATTTTGGGCCCGGCCCAGCCGCCCACTGTGCTGGCCGAGCGTGCGGGTGTGATCGAGCTCACGCTCACGGACGGCACCAGCGCGCTCGCGATCGTGCGCGATCTGAAGAAGCCCCTCGGTCAGATTGCCGTGGTGCAATCGAAGGACCGGGCGCTCGACCGTTGGCGCGCCGATTCCGCGCTCACCGTCACGCTGGTAACCACCACCTCTTTCGTGTTGCTGATTCTCGGCTTTGCGTTCCACTGGCAGGCTACGCGCGCGCGCGAGGCCGATGCGATCTACGAGATGGTGCGCGCGCGGATGGATACCGCCCTCAATCGCGGGCGCTGCGGCCTGTGGGATTGGGACCTCGCCCGCGGCCTGATCTACTGGTCGGATTCGATGTTCGAGATCGTGGGCTTCGATCCGCGCGAGGATTTGCTCTCGTTCGGAGAAGTCGACGCCCTGGTCCATCCGGACGACGGCAGCCTCTACGACATCGCGGCGCAACTGGCCGAGACTTCCGACGGAACCATCGACCGCGCCTTCCGCATGCGCCACGCCAACGGCGAGTGGGTATGGCTGCGCGCCCGCGCCGAACTGGTCCGCCAGAACAACGGTAACGGGCCGCATATCGTCGGAATCGCCGTCGACATCACCGAGGAAAAACGGCTGGCGGAGCGCACCGCGACCGCCGACATGCGCCTGCGCGATGCGGTGGAGACGATTTCGGAGGCTTTCGTGCTGTGGGACTCCGAGGACCGTCTGGTGCTGTGCAATTCCAAGTTCCAGCAACTGCACACATTGCCGGAAGCCGCGACGCAGCCGGGCACGCCCTACGAGGAGGTCATCGCCGCCGGCCGCCAGCCGGTGATCCGTACCCCGCTCAAATCCGAGGACCGCGCCGAGGAAGGCGCGCGCTCGTTTGAGGCGCAAATCGGCGACGGCCGCTGGCTCAAGATCAGCGAGCGCCGCACCAAGGACGGCGGCTTTGTCTCGGTCGGCACCGACATCACGACGCTCAAGCGTCACGGGGAGCGGCTGATGGAGAGCGAGCGGAGCAAGATGGCGACGATCACGGAATTGCTTCACTCGCAGCAAGCGCTGGCGGAGCTTGCGCAGAAATATTCCGAGGAGAAGACCCGCGCCGAGAGCGCCAACCAGGCGAAATCCGAATTCCTCGCCAGTATGAGCCACGAGCTGAGAACGCCCTTGAATGCCATCATCGGTTTCTCGGAGATCATGGAGTCCGGAATGTTCGGCGCGCTCGGCGCCGAGAAGTATCACGAATACTGCCGCGACATCCAGGAGAGCGGCCGCTATCTGCTGGAGGTCATCAACGACATACTCGACATGTCGAAGATCGAGGCTGGCCGCTTGCGGCTCGACCTGGAGGAGGTGCATCTCGACGCGCTCGTCGCCGAGGCCATGCGCGTGATGTCGATCAAATCCGGCGAGAAACGCCTGCAGGTCGAATCCGATATCGCTCCCGGGCTCTGCATGCGCGGCGATCGGCGGGCGCTCAAGCAAATCTTGCTCAATCTGTTATCGAACTCGATCAAGTTCACGCCCGAGGGCGGGCGGGTCGCGGTGCGGGCGAAACTCTCGCGCACCCACGCCATCCTGTTGATCGAGGATTCCGGCATCGGCATCTCCAAGGCGGCGCTGAAGAAGCTCGGCCGGCCGTTCGAGCAGGTCGAGAGCCAGTTCACCAAGACCCACAAGGGTTCGGGCCTCGGGCTCGCCATCGCCAAGTCGCTCACCGAGCTGCATGGCGGCAACATGCGTATCCGCTCGATCGAGAACGTGGGCACCACCGTGATCATCCGGCTGCCGATCGATGGCCGGAACATGACGGTGCAGGATGCCGCCGCCTGATCCCATCTTACGAATTAACTAATATATTTCAACGTATTACACCAAGAATGCGGGTGAAGCAGCGGCGCACTCTGGCTTGCGTATCGATGAGATGCGCCTCGAGGGTGGCAAAGTCGGGAAGTCCGCCCGCGCGCGTCAGGAGCACGAGCAATCCCGGACCCGCCGCGGCTGGGTCGAACTTGCCAACGAGGCAGAGCCGCAGGATTTGCGTGAGGTCGTGATACAGCGCGAAGGCTGAGCGCAGAATCTCGCCGTCGGCGGCATCCAACACACCGAGCGTCTGCGCCGCTTCCAGCAGCCGGCCGGTGTGGGTGTCTAGGATTTCGGGCTTTCGCACGGCATGGATGAGCGCCAGATACTGCGCGATGAACTCGAGATCGACGAGCCCTCCGGCGGCATATTTCAAATCCCAGCGTTCCTCCTCGCCCCTCTCGGCGGCGATGGCGCGGCGCATCTCGACCGCGTCGCGCGCCACCGTCGCGGGATCGCGCCGGACGCATAGCGCCTTCTTGATTTCCGCCTCGACCTGGGTACGGAAGGCGGGCGAGGCCGAGACCACGCGCGCGCGCGTGAGCGCCATGTGTTCCCAGGTCCAGGCCTCGTCGTGCTGATAGATGGCGAAGCTGTCGATCGCGGTCGCAAGCGGCCCCGAGCGCCCCGAAGGACGCAGCCGCATATCCACGTCGTAGAGCTTTCCCAAATTGGTCTGCGTCGTCAGCGCACCGACGAGCCGCTGGGTGAGCCGTGCATAATATTGCATACCGGGGAGCGGCCGTTTGCCGTTCGATTCCGGATGACGCCGATCGAAGTCGTAGAGCAGGATGAGATCGAGATCGGAGCCCGCCGTCATTTCGCGTCCGCCGAGCTTGCCGAGCGCGATGAGGGCGCTCTCCGAATCTTTCAGACGGCCGTGCTGGGAAGCAAAACGCTCTTCGACCCAACGATGCAGCGCGCGGATGAGCACGTCGGCGAGCGTGGTGAAGGATTCCCCTGCCCGGCTCGGCGTGAGCGCGCCCGAAAGCACGCGCACACCGATCAGCACCATCTGCTCGCGGCCGAAGCGGCGGGTAAGATCGAGAAATTCCTCCTCGGTCGCAGCTTCCTTCAGCAGGGCCGAGAGACGCGCGCTGAGTACATCCTCGCCTGGCGGCGTTCCGAAGAAGGCCGGATCGAGCAGACCGTCGAGCACGGAGGGGGATTGCGCGACGATTTCGCTGAGGCGCGGCGCGGTGCCGAGAATGGCGGCGAGGAGTTGGACAAGATCGGAATGGGTGCGGAGTGCCGCGAGCAGGCGCACGCTGCCCGGCAAGGCGGCAAAGAAACGATCACAGGCGACCACCGCCGCGTTGGCATTGCCGGTGCGTGCGAGTGCCGTGACGAGCGCGGGCGCGATGGCGGCGAGATCGGCGCGCGCCGCCTCGGCCTTGAGCGACCGGTGCGTCCCCTTGAGCCAGTCGCGCACTATCGCGCTCGCCGCCAGCGGCTCTTTAAAGCCGAGACGTGTTAGCGTTTCCAGGGTCTCGCGGTCGTCGGTCTCGGGCGGAAAGACGAGCTTGCCTTCAATCGCGGCAAGCGGCGGCGCATCCTCGAACAGGCGCGCATAATGCGCCTGCACCCGCATGAGATGGCCGGTGAGCGTCGCGGCGAACTCGTCGCGGCCGCGTGCGCCGAAAAAGCGCGCAAAGCGGTCGAGTGCTTCGGCATCCTCGGGCAAGTTGTGGGTCTGCTCGTCGGCCACCATCTGCAGGCGATGCTCGACGCGGCGCAGATAAAAATAGGCCGCCTTCAGCTCGTCGCGGGCATTGGCGTCGATCCAGCCTCCGGCCGCGAGCGCGTCGAGTGTGGCGATGGTCTCGCGCCCGCGCAAGTTCGGCGAACGGCCGCCGGCAATCAGCTGCTGGGTCTGCACGAAAAACTCGATCTCGCGGATGCCGCCGCGGCCGAGCTTCACGTTATGGCCTTCGACCGCGACTTCCTCGTGACCGCGGAAGGCGTGGATCTGCCGCTTCATGTCGTGCACGTCGGCGATGGCGGCGTGATCGAAATAGCGCCGCCACACGAAGGGCGATATCTCTTTGAGGAAGGCTTCGCCGGCTTTGCTGTCGCCGGCGGCGACGCGCGCCTTGATGTAAGCGGCGCGCTCCCAGGTCTGGCCGACCCGTTCGTAATAGGAGAACGCCGCGTCGGTCGCGACCGCGATCTGGGTCGAACCCGGATCGGGGCGCAGCCTCAAGTCGACGCGGAAGACATAGCCTTCGGGCGTGCGGTCCTGCAGCAGCCGCACCAGGTTTTGCGTGAGCCGCATGAAGAAGGGCGTGGGATCAAGACCGCGCTCGAGCGGTGCGGCCGGGTCATAGAGCACGATCAGATCGAT
>JAUSIF010000015.1 GCA_030648135.1 Xanthobacteraceae bacterium | reverse complement strand
GAAGCCGAACCCTTTTTGCGCGTTGAACCACGTCACGGTGCCTGTAGCCATCTCTCGTCTTCCTTTCGTCGCACGCGATGTGCGTGTTTCGCCACGCGACCATCGCGCGGCCTCACAATCCGAGTTTTGGGTTTTCTTGAGTCTCGCAGCGCCCAAAACGGGAGCATGGTCGCAAGATCTAGCCAAAACCTTGGTTGCGGGGCGCAAGAGACTTTATTTTTGTGGCGAGGTCAAGGCTGGCGTCCAATGGCCGTCACAACCCGATCGGACCGGAAAATAACTTTTGAATAAAATTCACACCGCCTTCGCCATCTCGCGCAGCATGAATTTCTGAATCTTCCCGGTCGAGGTGTTCGAGATTTCAGCGAGCACCACGCGGCGTGGGCACTTATTTTCGCGGAGCAACTCTTGCGGCACCACGCGTAATCATCACGCTACGGGATTTTCCAGCTTTGGCTACAAAGCGGACCCCGTGCACCGTCAGGAGCTCCTTCGCATTCGACCCTTACCGGACATGCATGCCGCGGACGTGTTTCGTCGGGGGGTACCGCTTGATGGCTTCCGCGTACCCCGGCAGAGTGCTATCGTTCACGCTGATCCTTGGTCATCTGGGGAATGTCGGTTAAGTGATGAGTCCAGACCCTAGTTCCGTGTGGGCTGAAACGGTGACCCCCGCCCTGATAATACAGGCGGGAAACAGGTTTACAGCGGTAATTTGCATCTGGCGGGGGCAGAATCATGTCTACAGCGTGCGGTCGGATCGTCGTTTGCGCGGGTCTTGTGGTCGCATGTACCGGCTGGGCCGGAGCTGTAGCCGGAGCCGAGATGACCAAGAAGGGCCAAGCGGCCGGGCCCGTCGAGGCGCCGGGATGGGCGCTTTGCCGAAAGCCCGCGACGCCGCCGGAGCCGGACAAATTCGCCAATGTGCCGGGTGGCGACATCTTTGGCTTCACGAGCGGAACCGACGTCGGCAGCACCGGCGATTGCGGTGTCGCCTTCGAGTTCTCGGGACGGGCCGGTAAGGCCGATGGAAGCTACCGCACGGGGACACTGAAGACACAGTTCGGCGCAACCATCGCCGACAACCTTTCCGTCGCGCTCTCACCCTTCGTCACGTATCACCACATCAGGAACGTGACCGACTTGGAAGATCTCAGCCGCACCCGGTTCGATGGTCTCTCCGGCGAGTTGAGTTATCGCTTCATCGAGAGAAGCGCGGCGATGCCGCTCGCGGCAACCTTCTCGATCGAGCCCCGATGGGCGCGCGTGGACGGCACCTCCGGTGTCGGCGTGACGGCATATTCCGCCGAGTTCAAACTGTTCCTGGATGCGGTGCTCGTCGCCGATCGGCTCTTCGGTGCCGTGAACCTCAATTATGCGCCGGCCATCCAGAAGACTGACGACGATCCGCTCGGAGAATGGGTCCGCACATCTAGCACCAATGTCTCGGGCGCGCTGACCTACCAGGTTAGCGATCGCTTGTTTCTCGGTGGCGAAGTTCGTTATCTCGCGGCGTTCGAGGGCGCTTTTCTCAACCACAAAATCGGCAACGCGATCTTCGCCGGTCCGACCATGCTGGTGAAAATCACCGACGCCACATCGTTGAACCTGGTCTGGACTCCGCAAGTCCGCGGCCACGCAATAGACTTCGATCGAAGGCTTGATCTCGTCAATTTCGAGCGCCAGCAGTTCCGCGTAAAGCTCGCAACGAGCTTCTAGGTCTCATGTCTTGATGAGTTGGATTGCCGTGCGAAAGCGTACTCCGTGCGCCGATCTGGGGCCGCGGCGCTGGCGAGGCATACCGTTTCCGGTCTGATTTTAATATCGATCGCACCAATCGGACTGCATCGCCGCCCAGCGCCACCGCAGGACGGTTCCTCACCACCGGCAAAGGCGCCAAGGAAAAAGACACTGCGCGCGGATCATGCAGAATTGATATATTATGACCGGGTCGGTCAAGACTTCGGTTTGCCGTCGGGGCCGAATTGCTTGAGATAAGCGATCAAGTCGGCGATGTCCTTGTCCTTGGGCAGGCCGGGGAAAATCATCTTGGTGCCCGGGATCGTTGCCTTCGGATTCTTGAGATAGGTCGCGAGCGTCGCCTCGTCCCAGACGATACCCGAGTTCTTGTTGGCGGCGGTGTAGTTGTAGCCCTCGTAGGTGCCGGCCTTGCGGCCGATGAGGCCGTTGAGCGCGGGCCCGACCTTCACCTGCGCCCCCTCGCCTACCGCATGGCACGCCAGACATTTCTTGAACACCTGCGCGCCCGCCGCGGGATCGTCGGCTGCGGCGATCCGGGGGGTGAACATGATCAGAACGAGGACGAGCAGCGTTGGTCGCATCAGGCGTGGCTCCAGAACGACATCATGTCGTTGCTTGATACTCATGAACCGGGAAGTTGTTGAATCGGAGGAATTGGTTGTGATTCCTTTGTGGACGCATGAGTTGCGAAGCAGCGCCCGATGTGGAACCCCGAACACCGCCGCGCGGCCGACTGGCCTGCACTATCCGAGTGATCTGACCGACGCCTAGTGGGCAGTGGCCGAACCGCTGAACCCACCGGCCAGGCATGGCGGGCGCAAGCGCCCGGCCGGCGAAGGCCCGCCAGCGGCGTATCATTTCACCGGCAAGGTCTGAGAATAGGTCAACACATCCACGGCGTTCTGAATATCGAAGGCCCGCCACGCCGGCATCGGCGCGGCCGGCTGACCGTTGCGGATCTTGTGCAAGCTTTCCCACGGGTTCTCGACGGCGGTGGTGCCGACGAATTCCGGCTTCTTGTCGTCGCCGAAATTGAGCAACTTGCCGTCGAAGCCGTGACACGCCGCGCAGACGCCCTGGTAGAGCTTGCGGCCGCGTTCGATATTACCCTTCGCCTTCTTGGTCGCAGGGTCGATGTAGGCATTGGCATCGTGCTGGCCCTTGCTGATGAACAGCGCCAGCCGTCCGAGCGCGTCATCAGGAATCTGCTTGGCCGTGTAGCCATGCGGTTTTGCCCGCAGCAGGGCCGCGATCTTGCCCGGCTCCGTGCCGCTCATTTTGTCCACGCCTTTGATGCCGGTGAAGCGTCCGCCCGAGCTATAGGCGCCCGCAGCGCCCTTGTAGTCCCAGCCGTGGCATTCCTTGCAGCGCCACGTCGTGGCCCCTTTCTGCTTCCCGGCGGCCGGATAGGCAGGGTGGGTTTCTTTCGGCTCTTCCGTCCCCAGCGCTTCCCACCATTTATCGTACATGCGACCGCCGGAGAACAGCGCCCATTCCTCGGTCGGGTCTATCGGTACACCGAAGACGAAGTCGCGATTATCGGCCGCTCCTGCCGACTGCATCAAGCATGCCGCCGCCAGCAGCACGCCGGCAAAGGTTGCTGTGACGCGATTGGATGGCCGCGCAGTCTTTAAGAAATCCCAGTCCATGACGCTTCCCCCCTTGCATCCATCGATTCGTATGACTTCATAGCCTTTGGCGCGACAACAATCCAACTGTCCGATTCCTTCGCATGTCATTATATTCCGAGGCGCTTCGCAGTTATATTGATTTGGATCAAACCGACATTCCCCAGATGACCAGGGATCAGCGTGAACACTAGAATTCTGCTGGGGTACACGTAAGCCAAAAGGCGGCGTCCGGGGCGCTTCTGGCATGCTGCACTTTCCGAACCATCTTCCAGCATAATGAGGCGCCCAATGTCCGGTGATGGCAGATACTGTTGCAAAACGATTTTGAGTGCCTGAGCAAGCAATATTGATTCAAGATCAGGCACCAATGCGCAATGTTGATTCAATAATTCGTTCGTCCCGATTCGATTATTGCCCGTTTTTTGCTCGCCAGCTGCTCCTCGTCGAGTTTTGCAACAGTATCGGCACGAACCGGAATAGGCGCCCGCAATAAATGACAGCCGCTTACGGCCCCAAAGCGGAAAGTTGCGAACCGCTAGCGCATGATCCGGCGAAGTGG
>JAUSIF010000005.1 GCA_030648135.1 Xanthobacteraceae bacterium | reverse complement strand
CCATGCGGTCGGAGCGGGAAACCGAGCCGGTCTTGATCTGCCCGCAATTGGTGGCGACCGCGAGATCGGCGATGGTGGAATCCTCGGTCTCGCCCGAGCGGTGCGACATCACCGCCCGATAGGCGGCGCGATGCGCGGTCTCCACCGCCGCAAGCGTCTCCGTCAGCGTGCCGATCTGATTGACCTTGATCAGGATCGCATTGGCGACGCCTTCGGAAATGCCGCGCTTCAGGCGCTCCACGTTGGTGACGAAAACATCGTCGCCCACGATCTGCAGTTTTTTTCCGAGCCGGCTGGTGACGAGCTTCCAGCCCGCCCAATCGTCCTCGGCCATGCCGTCCTCGATCGAGGCGATCGGATAGCGGCTTGCCAGCTCCTCCAGATATTTCACCTGCGCCTCGGCGTCGCGGGTCTTCTTCTCGCCCGCGTACACATATTTCCCGCCTTTGAAAAACTCGGTGGCGGCAGGGTCGAGCGCAAGCACCACGTCATCGCCAGGTTTGTAGCCCGCCTGCTCGATCGCTTTAATCACGAAGCCGAGCGCGGCGTCGGCATCGGGCAGATTGGGCGCGAAGCCGCCCTCGTCGCCGACGTTGGTATTGTGGCCGGCATCCTTCAGCGATTTCTTCAGGGTATGGAAAATCTCCGCGCCCATGCGCAGCGCCTCGGCGAAAGTCGGCGCGCCGACGGGCATGATCATGAATTCCTGAAAATCGATCGGGTTGTCGGCGTGCACGCCGCCATTGATGATGTTCATCATCGGCACCGGCAAGACGCGTGCGCTCGGGCCGCCGACATAGCGAAACAGCGGCAGGCGGGCGGATTCCGCAGCGGCCTTGGCGGCGGCGAGCGAGACGCCGAGTATGGCATTGGCGCCCAAGCGCCCCTTGTTGGGAGTGCCGTCGAGCGCGATCAAAGTTTCGTCAATCTTGGCCTGGTCGGTGGCGTCCATGCCGCCGATGGCGTCGAATATCTCGACATTCACCGCCTCGACCGCCTTCTTCACGCCCTTGCCGAGATAGCGTTTCTTGTCGCCGTCGCGCAGCTCGACCGCCTCGTGCGCCCCGGTCGAGGCGCCGGAAGGCACTGCCGCGCGGCCGCGGCCGCCGTCCGCCAGCACCACGTCGACCTCGACGGTGGGATTGCCCCGGCTGTCGAGGATCTCGCGGGCGTGGATGTCGATGATGGCGGTCATGGGTGCTCCGGTTGCACTTCTAGGCAATGGCGAGCCCGGCGGAAAGGGCCTTGCGGCAAGGCTGTTAATGCCGCCGCAGCGCCGAGACGAGCGCGCGGATTTCCTCGCCCGGATCGGCGGCGCGCATGACCCCGCCCATGACGGCGATGCCGGCGGCGCCGGCTTCCAGGGCGGCGGCGGCGTTGGCGGCATTAATCCCGCCGATGGCGATGACCGGGACCGGCGATACGGCGACGATCTCCTTGAGCCCTTCCAAGCCGAGCGCCGGCCCATGGCCCGGCTTGCTCGCGCTCTCGAACAGCGGGCCGGCAATGACGTAATCGACGAGCGCCGGATTGAGCCCCCTCGCCTCCTCGGGCGTATGGATCGAGAGACCGACCAGAGCGGCCGGACCGAGCACGGCGCGCGCCGCCGGAACATTCCCCGCGGCCGGCAAATGCACGCCGTCGGCTTCCGCTTCCTGGGCGTCGTTCGGATCGCCATGCAGGCTCACGCTGGCGCCCCAGGGATGCGCGCGTTCCATGATCTCACCCACCAGCGCGATCTGTTCGGCAACGGACAAATCCTTCTCGCGCACGCTCACCCAGCGGCAGCCGGCGGCGAAGGCCGCCTCAGCGATCTCGGCGAGCGCGCGGCGCGCCTGGCGCCGATCGGTGACGAGAAGAAGCGGCGGATCGGGCAGCCTCACGTGCCGACGAGACCGAATTTCGGGCTCGAGGGCTCCGCATCGTGGCGCTTGGGAATGCGGCCGGAGAGATGCGCGAGGCGCCCGGCCTCGATCGCGGATCGCATCGCTTGCGCCATGCGCACCGGATCATGGGCTTTCGCCACCGCCGTATTGAGCAGCACGGCGGCGCAGCCCAACTCCATGGCGAGGGCCGCGTCCGAGGCCGTGCCGATGCCGGCGTCGAGCACCACCGGCACCGGGCTGCGCGACGAGATCACTTCGATCAGATGCGGATTGCTGATGCCGAGCCCCGATCCGATCGGCGAGCCCAACGGCATCACCGCGCTAGCGCCGAGATCGGAGAGCTTGCGGCAGGTCACCGGATCGTCGTTGCAATAGGGCAGCACGACGAAACCCTTGCCGATCAGTTCCTGCGTCGCCTTCAACAATTCCTCCACGTCGGGATACAAGAGCTCGCGGTCGCCGATCACCTCGAGTTTGATCCAGTTGGTCTCCAGCGCCTCGCGCGCGAGCTCGGCGGTGAGCACCGCGTCCTTCGCGGTCTGGCAGCCGGCGGTGTTGGGCAACAGCTGCACGCGCCCGGCGAGCAGATCCACCAGCCCCTCCTCGTAGCCTTGCAAACTGATGCGCCGGATCGAGGCGGTGACCAGCTCGGCGCCGCTCATGGCGAGCGCGTCGAGCATCACCTGCTGGTTCGGATAGCCGGCGGTGCCGAGGAAGAGCCGCGATGAGAAGCTGCGGCCGGCGATGACGAGGGGGTCGTTGTTCGTTTTCATTCGCTGTTCTCGGCCGGTGTTCTCAGCCACCTTGGCGCGCATGGACGATCTCGATTCTATCCCCGGCCTGCAACCGCGTCTCGGCCCAGACCTTGCGCAAAACCACTTGGCCGTTGAGCGCGACCGCGACGCCGCGCTGCCCGGCGGGGATATCCTTCGCTTTGAGCAATTCCTCGACCGTGCCGGCGAGCGCTTCCTTGGCGCCATTGACCTCGATGGTTCCGTTCATTTTCATTCCTCTACTCCGCAGCGGCGGCGGCCGACGGCGCGAAGCGCGCGAGCCCGAGCGAGCGGATGAGCGGATCGATCGTGCCACGCAAAATCAAGTCCGCGATCGCCCGCGCCGTGATCGGCGTGAGCAGAATGCCGTTGCGGTGATGGCCGGTCGCGTAGATGAGGCCCTCGACCGGCCCGAGCCCAAGGATCGGCGCGTCGTCGCGGCTGCCGGGCCGGAAACCCGCCCAGGCCTCGTCGATCACAAGCTCCTCGATCGCAGGAAGCGCGCGCCAGGCCCCTTCCAAAAGTGCCAATTGCGCGCCGGCGGTGAGCGATGCATCGAAGCCTTTTTCCTCGACCGTGGCGCCGATCAAGAGCCGCCCGTCGCGCCGCGGCGCCATATAGGCGCCGGGCGCCCAGAGGACATGGCTCAGAATCGGTGCGCGCGCGTCCATGCGCAACGCGATCATCTGGCCCTTGATCGGACGCACCGGCGGGCGCGCTTCCGGCGGCAAACCCTCGATGCCGCGCGACCAGGCGCCGGCCGCGAGCACCACCACGTCGGCCTGGTGCAGCGTGCCGGCGACCACCACGCCCTCGGCGCGGCCGTTGGCGACGGCGATGCGCTCGACCGGCGCATGTTCGCGGACGCTCACGCCGGCCTTCCTGGCGGCGGCGTGAAGGGCCGTTACAAGCTTGCGGTTCTCGACCTGGTGGTCCTCGGGACTGAAGATCGCGCCCACCACCTGCGGGGTGAGATGCGGCTCGCGCTTTCTCACCTCGGCCGCGGAAATCCATTCCAGCGGAAGCCCGAGCGACTTCTGAAATTCGAGCTGATGCATGAGCTTCGCCTGATCGTCGGCGGTCACCGCCAGGATGAGCGTTCCTTCGGTGCGTAATTCGACGCTGAGGCCGCTGTAGCGTTCAAGCTCGTCCGCGAAGGCCGGCCATATCTGCTGGCTCGCCCGGTTGAGCGGGAGCTGGCCCTCCTCGCCCGGCTCTGTCTCGGCGCAGGCGGCGAGCATGCCGGCGGAGGTATGACTGGCGCCGCTCCCGGCGGCGTCGCGCTCGAACAGCGTCACCCGGGCGCCGCCTTGGGCGAGCCGCCATGCAATCGACAAACCGATGACGCCGCCGCCCACGATAGCGATGGTCTTTTGCTTCGAGGTCGATGATCCGGATCCGGTCATCGGCGGCTCCCTATTCTGGCATGACCCAGCAGGTTCGATGGGTGTGATCTCAGCCGCGCGTGCGCGACACCCCAGGCCGAGGCTCTAAGATCGACCTTTTCGGCGGGCTTCGCAAGCCCTGGGAGAAGTCGGGCGATGAAGTGAACGGCGGGATCGGCTAGGGTCTCGGTTGGAGAACCCTGATGGCCCGAAAATCAGCCAAGCGCGCCCCGCTGCAACTCGGCCGGCCCGCGCGCCTTCCCGCCTCGCCCGAACAGGCGGTGCTCGACCGGGTGCACAACCCGCATCCAA
>JAUSIF010000003.1 GCA_030648135.1 Xanthobacteraceae bacterium | reverse complement strand
GAGGCGAGGCGCTCTATGCCGATCTCGGTCATTTCGGCCGCAAGCCGATTCAGGCCGCCTGGCTCGGGTTGGTGCTGCCTTCCCTTGTCATCAATTATTTCGGGCAGGGCGCGCTCGTGCTCGCCAATCCGACCGCGATTGAAAATCCGTTCTATCGTCTGGTTCCGGAAAGCATGTTGCTGCCGATGGTCGGCCTCGCCACCGCCGCCACCGTGATCGCAAGCCAGGCCGTCATCACCGGCGCTTTTTCGATCACGCGCCAGGCGATCCAGCTCGGACTGTTGCCGCGCGTCAACATCCGGCACACCTCCGAGATCCATTTGGGCCAGATCTATATTCCGCGCGTGAATATGATGCTGCTGCTCGGCGTGCTCTTGCTGGTCGGCCTGTTCCGTACTTCAAGCGCGCTCGCCTCCGCCTACGGCATCGCGGTGGCGACCACCATGGTCGTCGATGGCCTGCTCGCCTTCGTCGTGATCTGGAAGCTGTGGCAGTGGAAACCATGGGCGGCGGCGCTGCTCGTGCTTCCCTTCGTCATCGTGGACTTCACGTTCCTGACCGCCAACTCGTTGAAGCTGCTCGAAGGTGCGGCGGTGCCGGTCTTGTTCGGTACCGCGACCGTGTTCGTCATCTTCACCTGGCGGCGCGGCACGCGCATCCTCGCTCAGAAGACCCGCCGCATCGAGGTTCCGTTCGGGCCGCTGGTGAACAGTCTGGAGAAGAAACCACCGCACGTGGTGCCCGGCACCGCGGTGTTCCTGACCAGCGATCCCGAATTCGCCCCCACCGCGCTGTTGCACAATCTGAAGCACAACAAGGTGCTGCACGAACACAACGTGATCCTCACCATCGTCACCGCCGACACGCCGCGGGTCGCGGAGAAGGATCGGGTGCGGATACTGGAAGTGTCGCCGCACTTCAGCCGGGTCGCGCTCACCTTCGGCTTCATGGAGACGCCGAACGTGCCGAAGGCGCTCGCCATCGCGCGCAAGCTGGGCTGGCATTTCGACATCATGTCGACGTCGTTCTTCCTGTCGCGGCGCACGCTCAAGCCGGCGGCGCATTCCGGCATGCCGCGCTGGCAGGACCGCTTGTTCATCCAGCTCGCCCGCGGCGCCGACGATGCCACCACCTATTTCCAGATCCCGTCCGAGCGCGTGGTGGAGATCGGCACTCAGGTTACCGTCTAGGGTTCACTGTCGGGAATCGAGGTTTGCCTAAGGCCGCGGCAGGGGTTTAATAGGGTTTCGACGTTGCCGGATCAGGTAGGATGGCGGGCATGGACAATCTGTTGAACTCCGTCCCGCTGCCGTTATGGGCGACGGAGTTCGGTGCGCTCGCGCTCGTTGTTCTCGCGCTCGGTCTGTTGTTCTGGCTGGTGCCGTTGCGGCCCCTGGTCGGCGTGCTGCCGCAGATCGCCCTGCTGACGGTGATCGCCGGAGGCGCCTATTACGGCTTGCGCTATTTCGAGGACGCCAACCGGCTGGCCGAACGCCGCGGGCTCGAGGACCGCGCCAGCGCGCTGTTCACGCAGACGATCCAACCGGGCTCGGTGTTCGCCTGCATCGACGGCTCGCCCGCGCCCGCCATGTTCGAGGCCTGCGAGCGGACCTTGTTCGCGGAGCCGCAACGCGTCGCCGCGGCGGTCGCGATCGTCACCCAGCGCCTGGCCTATGTCGCCGACGCATTGCGCTATGCCTCCTCGCGCGACGCCGACTATCTCGAGCGGATCGAATCCTTGCGCAAGGCCATCGAGGCCGATCCCTACGGCTTCGTCGCCCATGTGCTCTCGACCGAGGACGGCTGCACGCCCGATGCCTGCGCACGCTTCAAGCTTCTGCGCGACCCCGCGCGGGTGAAGGAAAACCTGCGCGTGCGGCGGTTCGAGGCCTTCATGGTCAAGTACGCGGTGGCCTGGCGCGGGCCGGCGAAAGAGCCGGCGGCCGGAATTCGCGCGCCCGCGCTGATGGGCGACAACGGGGTCGTGCCCGGGGTCGCGATCGGTCAAAGCATGACCGGCAAGTCCAGCGTGTTCGAGCCGGTCGGGGTATCTTCCGCGCCGTCGCGCATGCCTCCCGCCGCCGCGGTTCCGGCAAGCGGGGCGGCTCCGGCATCGTCGCCGGCGCATCCGGCGACCACCGGGTCGACCATGCCGCAGCAACGTCCGCCGGCTCGCGTCGCCGCGCCGACGGCGCCGACGCGGCAAAAGGAGCCGGTCGCCGGCCTGCCGCGGCTGGTTCCGCGCGATTATATTCGCGAAGAACCCGAGACGGAGCCCGCGTCCACCGTCCCGCAGCCGGAAACGCCGACCTCGTTCGGGCAGCCGCGCTAGAACCTGCTCGTTCGCCAACTGTCCACCGGGGCTTCTCCGCATTGGCGGCCTTTGGCGTGGCCGCTAGGATCGCGGCATGGCCCCCGCCGGGAAATCCGCCGCACCCTTCGAATCCGTGCTGATCGCGAACCGCGGCGAGATCGCGGTACGCGTGATCCGCACCGCCCGCGCGCTCGGGCTGCGCACCATCGCGGTGTTCTCCGAGGCCGACCGCCAGGCGCTGCATGTGCGGCTCGCCGACGAGGCGCATTTCATCGGGCCGGCACCCGCGCGCGACAGCTATCTCGATGTGATGCGATTGATCGAGGTGGCGCGGCGGACGCGCGCCGCCTCGCTGCATCCGGGCTACGGCTTCCTGTCGGAGCGGGCCGAGCTCGCCGAAGCCTGCGCCGCCGCGGGCATCGTCTTCATCGGACCGCCGCCGGCGGCGATCCGGATGATGGGCGACAAGGCCGCCGCCAAGACGCTGATGGAAATGGCCGGCGTGCCGGTGGTCCCCGGCTATCACGGCGAGCGGCAGGAGCCGAAGTTCCTGCGCCAGAAGGCCTACGAGTTCGGCTATCCGGTGGCGATCAAGGCGGCGGCGGGCGGCGGCGGCAAGGGCATGCGCAAAATCGACAAGGCGATCGAGTTCGACGCGGCGCTCGGCGCGGCGAGGCGCGAGGCCGAGGCCGCCTTCGGCGACAAGCGCGTGCTGGTCGAAAAATGGATCGCCGATCCGCGCCATATCGAGGTGCAGATCGTGGCCGACCGCCACGGCAATATCGTGCATCTCTACGAGCGCGACTGCTCGGCGCAACGCCGCCAGCAAAAGGTGATCGAGGAGGCGCCGGCGCCCGGCCTCGACGAGGCAACGCGCGCGGCGATCACCAGTGCGGCGATCGAGGGGGCGCGCACCACCGGCTATGTGGGCGCCGGCACGGTCGAGTTTTTGGCCGAAGCGGGTCCCAGGCCCGGCCGCTTCTGGTTCCTGGAAATGAACGCGCGGCTGCAGGTCGAGCATCCGGTAACCGAAGCCGTCACCGGTCTCGATCTGGTGGAATGGCAGTTTCGCGTGGCGGCGGGCGAGAAACTGCCGCTCGCGCAAGAAGAGATCGTGCTTGCGGGCCATGCGGTGGAGGCCCGGTTCTATGCCGAGGAGCCCGAGAAGGGCTTTCTGCCCTCGACCGGCCGGATCGTCGCGCTGAAATTTCCCGCCGGCGAGGGCATCAGAATCGACAGCGGCGTGGAGGAGGGGGCGGAGGTGACGAGCCACTACGACCCGTTGCTCGCCAAAGTCATCGCCCACGCACCCACGCGTGCGCAGGCGCTCGACCGGCTCGCTTCCGCATTGAGCGAGACCGTCATCGCCGGCCCGCGCAGCAATCTCGCCTTTTTGCGCGCGCTGCTCGATACGAAGGAGATGCGGGCAGGCAAGCTCGATACCGGCTTCATCGAGCGCAATCTCACGACGCTCGCGGCCGCGCGCCCGCCCGATCTCGCCGCCGTCGCCGCCGCGGTCGAACGGCTGCTCACGCGCGAACAGGCCCGGCTGGCCAAGCGCGCCGCCCGGCGCTCCGACGAGCGGCGCTCGCCCTGGGACGCCGCCGACGCTTTCGATCTCGCGGGCGGGCGGGCGGCCGAGCTTCACATCCGCATCGACGGCGAGAACGCGGCGGCGCAGGTGCGCTACGGTCCGGATGGCCCGCACGCCAGCATTGGCGGCACGGTCGCGGCCGCATGCCTGCTCGTCGAGGTCGGCGACGCCGTGATCGCGGTGCGCGACGGCCGGCAGATCTCGGTCAGGCTCGCAGACAGCGAGGCCGCGGAACACGAGCCGCTCGCCGGCGGGGGCGTGGTGTTGGCGCCGATGCATGGCCGGGTGCTCGCGGTCGAGGTCAAAGAGGGCGATCGGGTCAAGCGCGGCCAGCGCATCGCCA
>JAUSIF010000002.1 GCA_030648135.1 Xanthobacteraceae bacterium | reverse complement strand
AAAGCCTGCTGTTGGGACGATACGCGAAGATCGCCGCCGAAAAAAGCGGGCCGTTCGCGCTGCGACTGATGCGCCGTGAGGGCGATCCTTATACACTTGCCGACGAATTGCTGAGATCGTCGCTTCTTCAGATGGAGCATGCGCATGAACCCGACGCCGGATCCAATCCCGCCTGAGCAGCTGCGCGACGAACTCGCGAATTGGGAGGCGAACGAAGTCGCCTCGTTTCTCAACAAGCAGGCCGAGCGCAGGGCGCAGTTCTTCACCGGCAGCGGCATCCCGGTCAAACGCGTATACACGGCGGCCGATATCGCGGACACCCCGCTTGCGGACATCGGGCTGCCGGGCCGTTATCCGTTCACGCGCGGCCCCTACCCGACCATGTACCGCAGCCGCCACTGGACGATGCGGCAGATCGCCGGTTACGGCACCGGCGAGGATACCAACAAGCGCTTCAAATTCCTGATTGCCCAGGGACAGACCGGGCTTTCGACCGACTTCGATATGCCCACCCTCATGGGCTACGATTCGGACCATCCGCTGAGCGAGGGGGAGGTGGGCCGTGAAGGCGTAGCGGTCGACACGCTGGCGGACATGGAAGCACTGTTCGACGGCATCGACCTCGAGAACATCTCGGTATCGATGACGATCAATCCGTCCGCGTGGATACTGCTGGCGATGTACGTCGCGCTCGCGCAGAAGCGCGGCTATGACCTGAACCGGCTCTCGGGCACCATCCAGGCGGACATCCTGAAGGAGTACATGGCGCAGAAGGAGTACATCTATCCGATTGCGCCCTCGGTGCGCCTGGTGCGTGACTGCATCACCTACTGCGCGAAAAACATGAAGCGCTACAACCCGATCAATATATCGGGCTACCACATCTCGGAAGCCGGGGCGTCCCCGCTGCAGGAAGTCGCGTTTACCCTCGCGAATTCCATCGTCTACGTGGAACAGGTGCTGAAGACGGGAATGGACGTCGACGCGTTTGCGCCGCGGCTTGCGTTTTACTTTGTCTCGCAGGGCGACTTCTTCGAGGAGATCGCCAAATTCCGCGCGGCGCGGCGCTGCTACGCCAGAATCATGAAGAACCGCTTCGGAGCGACCAACCCGGAATCGATGCGGCTGCGCTTCCATTGCCAGACCGCGGCGGCGACGCTCACCAAGCCGCAATACCAGATCAACGTCGTGCGCACCGCGATGCAAGCGCTCTCGGCCGTGCTCGGCGGCTGCCAGTCGCTGCACACCAACGGCTACGACGAGGCGTTCGCGATACCGACGGAGGACGCGATGCGCATGGCGTTGCGCACGCAGCAGGTCATTGCGGAGGAGACCAATGTCAGCAGCGTGATCGATCCGCTCGGCGGCTCCTATTACCTCGAAACCCTGACCAACGAATTCGAGAAACGCGTTTTCGAAATCCTCGACGAGATCGACGCGCGCGGCGGAACCATCAAGTTGATCGAGGAGGGCTGGTTCCAGAAGGGCATCGCCGACTTCGCCTACGACACGGCGCTGCGCAAGCAGAATGGCGATAAGCCCGTCATCGGCGTGAACAAGTACACGATGCCGGAGGAACGGCACGATATCGAGCTGCATCCGTATGACCTGACGACGGCCGCGCGGCAGATCGCGCGCACCCAGGGCGTGCGCCGCGCGCGCGACTCCCGAAAAATTGAGCTGCTGCTGGACCGGCTGGTCGTAGTCGCCGGGGACGAGTCGCAAAACATCATGCCGGTTACGATCGAACTGGTGCGCGAGGGCGCGACGATGGGCGACATCGTCGAGAGGTTGAAAACCGTCTGGGGCACGTACCGGGAAAATCCGGTGTTCTGATCGCTCCCGTTCCAAAACTTTTACTCGTCATCGGACCATCATGAAATATTCCCTCGGTAAACACAAAATCGTCGCCAAAGGCGACTACTGGATCGCCCCCAGCGCCACCGTGATCGGCAAGGTCGTGCTCGAAAACAACGTCAGCATCTGGTTCAACGTCGTCGCGCGCGGCGACAACGAAGTGATCACCATCGGCGAGAACTCGCAGGTGCAGGACGGCTCGGTGCTGCATACCGACCCGGGCCTCCCGCTCACGCTCGGCAAGAACGTGAGCGTGGGCCACATGGCGATGCTGCATGGCTGCACCATCGGCGACGGCAGCCTGATCGGGATCAAGAGCGTGGTCATGAACGGCGCGGTGGTCGGCAGAAACTGCCTGATCGGCGCCTGCGCGCTGGTCGCGGAAAGGGCGGTCATCCCCGACGGCTCGCTGGTGCTGGGCATTCCCGGCAAGGTGGTGCGCAAGCTTTCCGCGCAGGAGATCGCCGAGATCAACGGCTTTGCCCACCGCTACGTGCAGCATTTCAAGCGCTACCGTGCCGAGCTCAAAGCCGAGCCGTAAAACTACGACTTCACTACGGAGCCCAAGCGTGGAATAATCGCCTGTCCTGCGTGGAGATTCGCTGCCTTGCGATGATAAAATTCGGCTTCAAGATCAAGACCCGCGACGGCATGGTCATCGATAACCTGACGGTAATCGCGCGCGATCGCGCTGATGCCGAGCGCAAGATCGCCCAGATTTACCATTACTGCGATGTGCTCGTCTGCCAGGAACTGCAGCAGACGATGAAGGACGGCTTTAATCTCGAGAGCGCGATCAACCTGATCGACAAGGAATCCGATCTCGAAGCGCCGGCGAAGAAGGAATAGCAGGTTCTAGGCGAGGAAGCCCGAGGCTTCGAGTTCATCCAGCAAAGCGGTGTAATCGCGTGCGCCGCGGCTCTCCGGCGCATGCGTATAAATGTCGCAGTTGTGCGCCGGGCTCTCGGCAAGGCTTACGTTTTCCGAAATTCGCGTTTCGCACAACTCCGCGCCGAAGCGCTGGCGCAGTTTCCGTTCGATATCCCACGACATCTTGCGCCGCGTGTCGAAACGCGTAATCACGAAGCGCCGCAACGGCGGAGTTTTCAGCACCCGCTCGAGCGCGCGCAACGTGCGCTCGACCTGCAGCGCGCCCTTGATCGCAAGGTAATCGGCGGAAATCGGGATCAGCACGCGGTCGCAGGCGAAAATGCCGTTCAGCGACAGTACGCCCAACATCGGGCACGCATCCATCAGGATCGGTCGCTCGGTATTGAGGTTCTCCTTGACGATGCCGGCGTTGAGCCGGTTCAGCGCCTGCGGCCCCTTGCCGAACTGGGTATCGACCTTGGACAGATCGAGATGCGACGGGATAATCGACCAGCCGGGGCCGCCGGCGCGGATCAGTTGCGCGAGCTGCTTCGTTTCCTGGTAAAACCCGTACAAGCTGTCACGGCCGTCGCTGACGGCGGCGCCGCTGAGCACCGACATATGCGCCTGCGGATCGAGGTCGATCACCAGCGGCGACACGCCGCGACGCGCCAGCAACGCAGCCAGATTGAGCGTGGTAGTGGTCTTGCCTACCCCGCCTTTTTGATTGAATACAACGATTTTCGCCATCGGTATTTCCTCTCGCCGTCTCGCGACGGCCCCCGTTCGATAGCGTAAGACAGCTTATCCCATAATAATCCCCCAAAAACAGGGCAATGGCAATACTTTGTGCCAGATTTTCTCCATTTCAGGCCGAACTCTATAAGAGGACTGGAAAATGCTGCACGCCGAGTCCTGGGTTACGGAGTAGCCGCGCGCCGCGAATCGCGGGGTGATGAGAATCCGTATCCTATTGGGTTTCTGGTCGTCCCATATCGCGACTCTGTGTAGGGTTGCCTGAGGCTTTGCAGATACGCTTGACGCATAGCGTCGGGATTCTGTGCTCGCAGCCGTTGTGCGATCTCGAGGAAACCCTGTTCCCTGAATTCCCCATTGACCATGAGCACTTTGCAGAAATCGCCGGACGATCTTGCGCATTGCTCGACCGCAGTTTCGGCTGCAAAGTTTGAACTTCCCCAACGATCGCCACCGCCCCAGATCAGGTTGCCACCGCTATCGATACCCATGGCATAGGCGCTTGGCCAACCCTTGCGTTTCA
>JAUSIF010000395.1 GCA_030648135.1 Xanthobacteraceae bacterium | reverse complement strand
GAAGCGGCTGAAGGAGACGAAGGAATGAAAAAGAAGAAATGGTATCAGGGCTCCTCCCTCGACGACTTCCTGAAGGAGGAAGGCATCTACGACGAGGTCGTCGCCCAGGTCGAAAAGGAAGTCATCGCCTGGCAGCTGCAGCAGGCGATGAAGAAGAAAAAAATATCCAAGAAGCAAATGGCCGAGAAGATGCGGACGAGCCGCACGCAGGTCGATAAATTGCTCAACCCGCGTGACGGCAATGTGACCATCAAGACGTTGCACAAGGCGGCGGCGGTAGTGGGGAAGAGGTTTGAGTATAAGTTGGTGTGAGGGCGACGATGGCGGAACGATCAAGAGTGCCGATCTGCCGTTGGGCACAAGTCATTCATGTAGCAGCTATTGCACTCCGGACGACCGGCCTTGCAGCAAGTCCTGCCGAGATTCCAACTTGGTGAATCCATGATGCCAGGAAATTCTGGGTAGAGAGCTCTCGCCTTATAGATGACCTGTTGGTTAGTGGCGTCAGGTACACAAAGGCCGAGGCGACCAAAGACGCGGCGCACATGCACGTCCGCCGAAAGGTCAACGGAGAAGTAGTCGGAAAATTCTATCTTGAATTGGCGCGCCAAGATGTTGACCGCCATGGTCGCGATTTTTGGGCCGATACCATCGAACTCATGAAAATGTTAGACAACCTCCGCACTCGACGGCTTTCCAACCCAAAGGCGGGAAGCATCGCTTGAATATTGGTTCGCGATCCGTTGAACGGCCGAATGGAACAACCCGCTCATAATATCAACGAAGCGGTGGAGCGGTTCAGGCTCTGACATCAGACCTTTCACCTCTTCCCGCGATAATCGGGCGAGCCTTTCCATTGAGAACGTACCTAATTTTTCTGAAATTCGATGCGGAATAATCCATGCCTTCTCAGCCTTGATCTGACGGTCCATCACGCACGCTAGGACATAAGCGTGGGGATTTGTCTCAAGATCATTGAGCAAGGTATCAGCTGCAGGAATTTGAGTGAACTGAACTGGCTCCCTTGGAGCCCGTAACAAAGTCTGCCCGCGCTCAACCAGTCTGTCACGTATTGCCGCCTCGTTTGTCATATCCTCTCGCCCCCACCCGGCTCCGCCCGCGTTCGCGGGCGTCGCCACCCTCCCCCCTAAGCGGAGGAGGGATAAGAAATGCGGGCTCGCCGCACGGCGACCGCAATGACGTCAACATCATTTCAAAACCGCGGAATATCCGGGAACGGCAGCTTGCCGGCGGGCACGTGCATGCGGCCCAATTCGGCGCAGCGGTGCAAGGTCGGAAACACCTTGCCTGGATTCAACAGACCCTTGTCGTCGAAGGCGCATTTCACGCGCTGTTGCTGGTCGAGGTCCTCCTTCGAGAACATGGTCGGCATCAGGTCGCGTTTCTCGACGCCGACGCCGTGCTCGCCGGTGAGCACGCCGCCGACCTCGACGCAGTATCGCAAGATGTCGGCACCGAACTTCTCGGCCCGCTCCAGCTCGTCGCCCTTGTTGGCGTCATAGAGAATGAGCGGATGCAGATTGCCGTCGCCGGCATGGAAGACATTGGCGACGCGCAAGCCATATTGTTCCGACAGCTCGCGGATGCGGGCGAGCACTTGCGGCAGCCGCGCGCGCGGAATGGTGCCGTCCATGCAGTAATAATCCGGCGAGATGCGGCCGACCGCCGGGAACGCCGCCTTGCGCCCGGCCCAGAATTTCAGCCGCTCTTCCTCCGAGGTGGAAGCGCGCAAAGTGGTGGCGCCGCTTTGCTTCGCGATCTCGCTCACGCGCTCAAGCAGAAAAATAACCTCGGCCTCGGGCCCGTCGAGCTCGACGATCAACAGCGCCTCCACGTCGAGCGGATAGCCGGCGTGGGCGAAGGCCTCCGAGGCGTGGATCGCGAGCTTGTCCATCATCTCCATGCCGCCCGGAATGATGCCGGCGCCGATGATCTTGGCGACGCAATCGCCGGCGGCTTCCGAGGAGGGAAAGCCTACGAGCATGGCGCGCGCGGTCTCGGGCTTTTTCAGAATCCGCACCGTCACCTCGGTGACGACGCCCAACAGCCCCTCCGAGCCGCACACGAGGGCGAGCAAATCGTAGCCGCCGGAGTCCAGATGCTTGCCGCCGATGCGGACGATCTCGCCGGTGATCAGCACCAGCTCGACGCCGAGGAGATTGTTCGAGGTCATGCCGTATTTCAGGCAATGCACGCCGCCGGAATTCTCCGCCACGTTGCCGCCGATCGAGCAGGCGATCTGCGAGGAGGGATCGGGCGCGTAGTAGAAGCCCGCCGCCTCGACCGCGTTGGAAACGCCCAAGTTGGTCACGCCCGGCTGCGCCACCACCAGGCGGTTGTCATAGTCGATCTCGATGATGCGGTTGAGCTTGGACAGCCCCAAGAGCACGCCGTCGGCGAGCGGCAACGCGCCGCCCGAAAGCGAGGTGCCGGCGCCGCGCGGCACCACCTTGATCCCTTCCCTATGGCAATAGCGCAGGATGTCCGAGACCTGCGCGGTCGTCTCCGGCAACACCACCACCATGGGCAGCTGGCGATAGGCGGTGAGGCCGTCGGACTCGTAGGGCCGCATTCCGGTTTCGGTGTCGATCACACCCTCGCCCGGCACGATCTTCCGCAGCGCCGCCGCGATCCCGGCGCGGCGCGCGAGCACGGCTTGATCGGCTGCCGGCATGGCGACCATGGGAAACCTCCAGGCGCGATCCTAGCAGATCGGCGCTGCGTGTTCTTCTCTAAGCTACCGGCATTCTCTCAATCCATCTCTCCCCAGCCGAAGTCGGATGTTTCCGACTTCGGCCATTCTAAAGAGCCGAACTCGGGTAAACCCGAGTGCGGGTGGGGAGAGGTCGCGAGCCCTCGGGTCGCGCCTTTGGCGCGCCCAAGGATAAACTCCGCGAGCGGGTGAGGGGGTACTGCTATGCCGGATCACTACGGCCGACCCCCCTCACCCGGCCCGCCTTCGCAAAGCTATGGCGGGCCGACCCCTCCCCACCGGGGAGAGGTTTTCAGAGAGCGCGTCGGGCGGCTTGCAAGATTTCCGCGGGGTTTCCGACGGCATCGACGCGGTGCCAGCGGATTTCGCCCGGATCGTAGCTTTCCTGGGCGCGCGCGATCTCGGCATCGGCGTCGGAAGCATCGGCGCGGCGCGCGCCGACCCGGGCGACCCGGCTCTGGAGATCGGCGTCGAGCCAGATGCCGTGGAAATCGACCTTCGCCGCCGCCGCCATTCTCTCGATCGCTGCGCGCTCACCGGGCTCGGCGTAAACCGCATCGACGACGGCGGAATGTCCCGCCTCGACCGCGCGTTTTGCCAGCGCCGCGAGGCGCGCATAGACGCGCTCGGTCGCTTCCGCGCCATAGGCTTGCGGCGGCAGCCGTTCGAATTCGCCGGCGCCGTGCAAACGCTTGCGTTCGATGTCGGAGCGCAGATGCACCGCTCCCGGCGCGGGAGCAAAGAGCGGCGCGAGCGCGGCGCCGAGCAAGGATTTACCCGTGCCCGAAAGTCCGCCGATGGCGACCAGCCGCGGCGGCGGCGGCGACAGCAAACGGGCCGCGAGCGCCACATAGGAACGCGCTTCCGCCTCCGCCTCTCTCTGTGCATCGCCCTGCACGAGCTTGCGGCGGTCGAGCGCCACCCGGCCCCGTATCGCCGCGCGCAGACCCATGAAGAAAGGCAGGGCCGCGAGCGCGTTGAGGTCGTCATCGCGGCCGGCGGCGACGAGATAGCGGTTGAACACGATATTGGCGGCGCGATCGAGCTTGCGCGCGAGCAGATCCATCAGCAGAAAAGCAAGGTCATAGAGCAGGTCCCCGGACGCCACCACGGGATCGAATTCGAGCGCGTCGAAGGGCACCGGCTTGTCCTCGATCAAGGCCACGTTGCCGAGATGGAGATCGCCGTGGCCGCGGCGCACCAGCCCCGCCTGGCCGCGCCGCGCGAGCAGCGGCCGGATGCGACCGAGCCGCTCGCGCAACGCGCGTTCGAGCGCCGCCGCTTCCGTCGCCGGCACGATGTCGGGCACCGCCCGGATCCCCGTTGCCTCGTCCTCGACATAGCGGCCGAGCGCTTCGATCCAGGGCGAAGCCTCCACCACCGGGGCGCGGCCGTGCGCCGCCGCCACCGCCTCGCCGAGCCGGCGCGCGAGTTCGTCGCCGATGCCCTCGCGGGCGGCGACATGATCGAGCGTCGAGTTCTCGTCGAAGCGCCGCATC
The DNA here is from genome assembly GCA_030648135.1 of Xanthobacteraceae bacterium. Classification (GTDB taxonomy): domain Bacteria; phylum Pseudomonadota; class Alphaproteobacteria; order Rhizobiales; family Xanthobacteraceae; genus JAUSIF01. The sequence continues at coordinate 8,373 of JAUSIF010000395.1, read as the reverse complement.
ACCACGACCCATTCGACCGTCTCGCCCTCCCCGGTCAGCGCCAGGCGGCCGTCCGGGCGGCGCACGATCGGGATCACGCCTTCGTAGAGCTCGGATGCGAAGGGACGGTTCGCCGCGATCTCGGCGCGACAAGCGGCTTCGCGCTTCGTGAGCGTCGAGAAGTCGAGATAGGGATAACGCACCGCGCGCTTGACCTTGTAGACGCGCGTGCCGGCGAGGAAGACCATCGCGGCGTGGGTATCGATGCGCTTGACGGCGCCCTGGTCGAGACCGTGGGTCGCGGGATCGGCGAGGAGCGCGGCCACGGCGGATTGGGTCGAATTTGTCCCGGCCATCGAGTTTCGCCCGCTGCTACCCGCTCGTTTATGCTAACAGAACAGGCGGAAGCCGATTTGACGAGAATCAATGCTTTGCGTTCGCCGGCAGGAGAGATTTGTTCAAATTTCGGAGAGCATCGGATCATGACACTGCCACACGTACTCAAGCGCATCCGCCTCAATCTTGCCCGCTCCAAGGAATTTCCGGAGGGCAGCGCGCGTCATGGCTATGAGTTCGTGGCGCCGCTCGATCAGGCGGGCCATATCGACTTGACGCTTTGGAAGCAGCACCGCGACCATTGCCGCGTGCGCCGCTTCTGGGGTGAGGACGCGGAGGCCGGCCGCCTCGTGCACCGGCCCGGCGGCAAGGGCGGCGTCTGGGCGTTCGACTATGTGCCCGGCACCAGCGAGGATGACGAATCCGGTTATCGTTTCGCCAGCCACGCCTTCATCACCGGCGAATATGTCTCGATTCGCGACGAGGACGGCGAGCTGCACACCTTCCAGGTCGCCTCGGTGGAGCCGGCCTGAGCGGGATTCTGTTCGGCGCTAGACCGCGATCAATTGAGATTGACATCGGGATCGCGGTCTAGCTTTTTGATTGAGCATGATCTTTTCCGAAAACCGGTTCCCACTTTTCGAGATCATGCTCTAGCCGCCGGTGATCCGGTCCTCGGGCAGCGCGCAGCCGTCGAAGCGAAAACGCCCGTTCGCGATCAAATCCGCTGTCGCGGCAGGATCACAGCGAAGGCCCGAACGAGGAGGGCGTCTGCGGCGATACCGGCGCTGGCCGCTTGGCGCTGGCGGCGGTCGGCGCGGGTTTCGAATTGCCGCTCTTTTCGATGTCCGAGGTCTTCGGCTTGGCGGAGGCCGCCGCGGGAACCGGCGCTGCCGCTGTCGACGATGCGAGTATCGGAGCGGTTCTCGATCCCAGCGCCTGCTGGATGTAACCGATCGCCTGCTGGTGCAGTTTGCCGACCTTGTCGATATTGAAATGGTTGATGTCCGCTGCCTGTGCGATATCGACATTGTTCAGATTGCCGCGGAAGCCCGCTCCGCGCTCGACGTGTGCGCCCCAGCCATTGTTCGACTGGAAGAAATTCACCACCCTGGCGACGTTGCGGGGCGCTTCGTGCGTCGCGACGGGATCGAAGGCGATGATGAGCCGAACCGGAACATTCAATTCTTGCAGCCGGGCAGCCATCAAGATCGCGGTATCCGCCCCTACCGAGTGACCCACGATGATGATCGGTTGCTTATGAGCGCCGGCTTTGTATTTCCCGGCGACGAACTCGGCCAGGCTGTAATATTCCAGGTGCGAATAGACCGCGGCCTTGATGCCCTTTTGATTGAGCTTGTCGGTCAGGTCGTCCATGCCGAGCGAGAAAACGTCCAGCCAGCCGCGCATCAGATAAACCTGATTGACGCGGATCGGATAGGTCGTGGGGGTCTGGGTTTTGGACTCGTATTGAGCCGCGGACGTTCCCATCCATAGCGTCAGCGCGATGGCCATAAATCCAAAAACTCGCAAGAATCGTATCATGTTCTACCCATTGTTTCGTTCAGCGTTTCATTCAGCGTGGATATTTCCCGGTCCGCTCAAGACGCCCGCCGGTTCGCCGGAAATCCACCGGATGCGCTTATACGCATGCCGGCGTGGGACGGCTAGTGCCAGAACTGCAACATGATCATTCAAGCGGATCTGTGGCGAATAAGTCACGGCGGTCAGATCCGCCGTCTCGGCACGATTACTGCGTGGATTGCTTTTCCGCGGACGACGCCGGCGTCTGCGAGGTTGCCGTCGAGGGCGTGGACGCGGGGGGCGCTGCCGCGCGGCCGCCGCCGATGTAGCCGATCGATTGCATGTGCAATTTGTTCGACTTGTCGATACTGACATGGCCGAGACCGGGGTCTCTCGCCAAATCGATGTTGCTGAGCGAGCCGTGGAAACCGCGCCCCGGCGCGACCCGCGCGCCCCATCCGTTGTTGGACTGATAGAAATTCACGACCCGCGAAACGTTTCCGCTGACCAGCATGGTGGCGGTGGGATCGTAGGTGATCACCAGCGGTACGTTGATCTTGTGCTCGCCGAGCATGGCTGCCATCCGCACCGCGTCGTTGGCGCCGAGCGAATGGCCGACGATCACAATTCGTTCCCCGCGGCCGGCCCGGTGGCGGGCGGCGATGGCGGCAACGAGGCCGGGATGTTCCGTGTGATTATAAACACTCGCCCGAATTCCCCGGCGGTTGAGCTTTGCGGCGAGGTCATCCATTCCGGTCGAAAAAACGTTGAACAAGCCGCGCAGCAGATAGACGTGCGTGGCGCCCGCGCGCGGCTCGCCCGGAGCCGCCTTGGCAGCGTTCTTGGTCTGCGCCAGGGAGAGCGAACTTGCTCCAACCAGGATCAGTGCCGCGCAGGCGAAGCTCAGGAATCGGAAAGGTCGCATATCTGCCTCTGCTTGCGGATCGGAGGAGTGGATTCGCGTCGACCCGGTTGTCGCGGCCCGATCAAAGTGGAGGCCGTTTTTCTTCGGGCGGCACGGGGGCCTGGGAGGATACCGGCGCGGCGGGCTTCTCGGTCGATGCGGCGGGCTTCTCGGTCGATGCGGCGGGCTTCTCGGTCGATGCGTCGGGCTTCTCGGTCGATGCGGCGGGCTTCTCGGTCGACGAGACCGCCGGCGCAGGCTTGGGCGCCGATGCCGCCCGGCCGCCGAGTGACTGGATGTAGCCGATCGACTGCATATGCAATTTGTTCGACTTGTCGATGCTGACGTGGTCGAGACCGGCGTCTCTCGCCAGGTCGATGTTGCTCAACTGACCGCGAAACCCGGGTCCGGTCTCGACCCGCCCACCCCAACCGTTGTTGGACTGATAGAAATTCACCAGCCGCGCCACGTTTGCCGGCACGTGTTCCGTAATGGTCGGATCGTAGGTGATCACGAGCGGTACGTTGATTTTGAGTTCGCCCAGTCTCGCCGCCATCTCGACGGCGGCGTTGGCGCCCAGCGAATGACCGATGATGACGACCCGTTCCCCGCGACCGGCCCGGTACCTGTTGGCGATGGAATCGGCGAGGGAATAGTAATCCATATGACCATGGACGCTCGCCCGAATGCCGCGCTGGTTGAGCTTGACGGTAAGGTCGTCCATTCCGGTGGAGAAAACATCGAGCCAGCCACGTAGCAAATAGACGTGGATGCCGCCGGTTTGCGTCGCGGGCATAGCGGACTTCGACGCCGGCTTGGGCGGCGCCATCACTCGAGTCAGGAGCTGGGCCTGGGTCTGGTTCCGGCTTTGGACCTGCGTCTGGCTTTGCGCCTGAACGTTTGTTCCCGCCAGGGTCAATCCGGCCAAGGCCAAGCTCAGGAATCCGAACCGTCGTACGTAACGCATCATGATTGATCCATCGTGAGGAGGATGTGCCCCGCCCCGGCCATAACGCTCAAAGGACATCCTAGAAAGCCCCCCGGCGCCTTTATAAACATGCCTCGCCGGAACGGCTAGCCCGCCGAACTACGGCATGATCTTTTAGCAAAAATGTTGCGAATAAGTCACGGCTGAGGCCGCCTCAATAGATTCCCGGCAGGATCCGGGCCGTGCGCTCCATATAGGCCCGGTATTCTTCGCCGAAAGTCTCAAGCATCAGGCGTTCCTCGCGCCCGATTCGAAAGAAAAAGAGGATACCGAAGCCCACGAAACCCGACGGACCGGCGACCCAGTTGGGCAACAGCAGAGATTGCGCCAAAGCCCACAGAAAGAAGGCCGAATACATGGGGTGGCGGACATGGCGGTAGATTCCGCTGGTCACGAGCCTGTGCTGGTCGCGCACTTCCAGCGAGACCGACCAGTAGCGGCCAAGCTCATGGTGGGTCCGGTAGAACAGCCAGAGCGAGAACAGCGACGGGATGATGCCGACCCAGGCCAGCGCCGGAACGAAGGGATAATCGGCGAAGCGGAGAACTCCCGTGAACACATAGATGGCCGGCACGATCCCCAGTCCCGAGAGCGAGATCGTGAGCAGAATGCTCTCGCGGACGCCGCGGCTGCTTTTGGCGACCACGGCCTTCTTGGCCCGACGCTGGTAGGGAAAGCGGATGACGTACCAGGCGATCACGCAAGCGACCCAGATCGCCTTGGCGATCAGGATGGTCATCGTTTTCCGCCTTTCTTGCCGGCCGCGGCTTCGCCGGATCGGGGGGGCGGTTTCGTCACCGCATCGGGATCGAAGGCTCCATCGGGAGCGAAGGCCGCGACCGCGCCCTCCGGAAACGCGACCCGTTGCGGGAGCGGAACCGGCCCGCAGCAGATCATGTAATAGTCGTAGAAGTAGCGCTGTTCGTTCCCCATCACGAACTGCCGGTGGACCCGGAAGAAATCGCGGCGCAGGCCCTTGTAGGTCGCCTCCTTCAGCATGTGGCGGATGCGCGCGATCCTGACCACGGGCTTGTCGCAGGGCGGCAGACCCAGATCGGTGACCGGATTGGATTTGTAAAAATTGATGATGTCGATGAGCGCCTGATACTCGACCCAGAAAATATGCGGGTCGTTGGCGACCTCGTGCACCGCCTGCTTGAGCTCGGTCGCGGCCGGATGCAGCCCGATCTTCAGGAGCGATGACCCGATGGTGAGGATCGCGACCGGCACGCGACCGGCGCCGAATTGGGGATCGAGGCGCTTGGCGCGGGCCACCACATCGATCACCTGCACCGCGCCGAGACTGTGACCGACGAGCACGATCTCGTCGGCGGTCGAGTTGCGGACATGGTCCACCAGCGCGCGGGCAAACTGATCGAGCCTGGCATCGAGCGCCGGGCGTAGATGCCGCACGAGATCGCGGGCGAAGCTCCAGTCGCCGAGCAGATAGCCGACATACAGCGGTCGCGCCGGCAATTTGAGGATGCCGAAAACGCATCCGATGCCGATGAGCGCGGCCCACAGCCCCGGCCACGGCAGCCACCCGCCGAGCGCGCGCCAGGCGAGATAAAAGCCGCCGGCGCCGACCAGCATCAGAAAAACGTAAGGGTAGAGAAAAAACAAGGCATAGCGCCAGTTGGTGCGGAAATAGGCGAGGATGGTTTTCGAAAACAGGAAATCGAAGAATGCCACGAACCCCAGCAGCAGCAGCCGCCAATCCGGCATTTCGAAATCGTAGGTGATGAGGTCGCCCCACCAATACAGCCGGTAATCCGTCTCGACGCGCCAATTCGGACCGGTCGTCACCAGCCGCCACTGGCCGATGTGGCGGTCCTGATCGACCGAGCACGGCGACAGTTCGGATTTCACGTTCCAGGCCGCCTCGAACACGGGCAGCTCGCGTCCGAAGCGCCGGTGGTGCACGTCCGGCGGCGCGATCTCGTAGCCGCAGATGAAGACCACGCTGCGTTTCTTGACGGCTGCGACTTCCATTCGGTCATTCACCCGGGTTTGAAAACCGATCGATCATGGCTTGCCGATGACGAGCACATGCACGCTGCGGGGGCCGTGGGCGCCTAGAAGATGGGTCTGCTCGATGTCGGCCGAGCGCGAGGGGCCGGTGATCCAATTGATCATCCGCGGCAGCTTGCCGGCGAAGCGGTCGCGGACCGCATCCCACACCGTCTCGTAATCGCCGGCGATATCGTCGGCGTCGACCACCACGATGTGGTGGTCGGGCAGGAAATTGAGCGTGGTCGGATTGTCCGGTCCTGAAGCGAGCACCAGCGTGCCGCTCTCGGCGACCGCGCCCAAGGCATGCGACACCGAAGCAAGCTCGTTTCCGTCAGAGCGGCCGAGCAATACCTCGAGCGTCGGTTCGCTCTGCCATGGAATCGCTTCTAGGCGCGGATCGCTTCCCCGGCGCACGGACATCGGCAGATTCTTCGAGCGCAGATAGGCCGCGACCGCGGCCGGCACTTGTTCCGGCGACGCGAGTTGCTCGATGGTGCCGTGCGCGTCCTCGACCTGGTTGCAAAACAGCTTGATCCGCTGCTTTTCCGGCAGTTTGCCGCGCTTCGGTATGATTCCGCGCGGATGGCGGGAGAGCCGGTCATCGGCCGCGCTGCGGCGCGGCGCTTCCCGGCCGGTGACGCCGAGTGAGCGGCGGACCGAGGCGAGCACGGTGTCGCGGGCGCTCATGGCATGTACCTCGCCCGCCGCTTCCAGCGCGACTGAAAGGTGTGGCCTTCCGGCGCCGGGAAGTCGCGGTGCCGGGTCCAGCCGCGCGCGAGCGGCAGCCACTTCAGGCGCCCTCTTCTGGAGCCCAGAAGCGAAAGCGTCCGCATGGCGATGCGGGTCACGAGACGGTAGAGGCGCGGACGGCGTACGAAATAGGCCCAGATGCCGAGGCCCCAGCGCGCCGCCGCCGGAGCAAGATGCCGTTCGAATTCGCGCTCGCGCCAGTGGCGCATGAGCTTCGGCAGCGGAATCCGCACCGGGCAGATTTCCTCGCAGCGCCCGCAGAAGGTCGAGGCGTTGGGCAGATGGCCGGCCTTGTCGATGCCGACGAGCGCGGGCGTCAGCACCGCGCCCATCGGCCCGGGATAGACCCAGCCGTAAGCATGGCCGCCGACCGCGTGATAGACCGGGCAATGGTTCATGCAGGCGCCGCAGCGGATGCAGCGGAGCATTTCGCGAAATTGGCCGCCGAGCATGGCCGAGCGGCCGTTGTCGAGAATGACCACGTGATATTCGCCGGGACCGTCCGGATCGCCCGATCGGCGCGGGCCGGTGGAGAAGCTGGTATAGGCCGTCATCTCCTGGCCGGTGGCCGAGCGCGCGAGCAGGCGCAAGAGGGTGGAGACGTCCTCGAGCGTCGGCACGATCTTCTCGATCGAAGCCAGCACGATATGGACCTTGGGCAGCGTCTGGGTGAGGTCGCCGTTGCCCTCGTTGGTCACGATGACGGAGCTGCCGGTCTCGGCGATCAGGAAATTCGCCCCGGTGATGCCGACGTCGGCGGCGAGGAACTTCTCGCGCAAGACCGAGCGCGCCTCGGCCAGCAGCGCGGTCGGCGCTTCCAAGTTGCGGCCGGGCGGCAGGGATTGGTGCGCGCGGCGGAAATCGGCCTCGATCTGCTCCTTATTGAGATGCACCGCCGGCGCGATGATGTGCGACGGTGGCTCGTGGCGCAGCTGGATGATGTATTCGCCGAGGTCGGTCTCCACCGGTGAAATGCCGTTGGCGGCGAGGAAATCGTTGAGCCCGATCTCCTCGGAGATCATGCTCTTGCCCTTGGTGACGTTCTTGGCGCCCACCCGCTTGCAGATGTCGAGCACGACATGGCAAGCCTCCGCCGACGTCACCGCCCAGTGAACCTTGCCGCCCTGCTCGGTGACCCGCCGCTCGTAGGCCTCCAGATAAAGGTCGAGATGGGCGAGCGTGTGATCCTTGAGGTCGCGGGCGGCGTCGCACAGGGCGTCGAACTCGGGCAGCTTCGCCGCCACCTGCCGGCGCTTCTCGACAAAGTTCTGCCCGACATTGCCGAGCGCCTTCTGCAGCTGAGGATCGGCCAGAGCGCGGCGGGCGTTGCCCTTGAATTGCGGGGATGTGAGCTGAACACTCATCGCTTCCCTCCCCGCTCCGCGCCGGCGCCGGCGGGTTTTGGCGCATCGATCAGCTTCTCCACGATAATGACGTCGCGCCATTTGCCGTCGAGCTTGGCGTGGCGCTCGTAGCTGCCGATTTCGCGGAAGCCGAGCGCGGCGAGCAGCTTGCGGCTGGCGGCGTTCTCCGGAAACAGCCGCGACAGGAGCTTCCAATCGCCGCGTTGGCGCGCCGCCTCGATCAGGGCTTCGAGCGCCGCCCGCCCATAGCCGCGGCCGCGATCTTCACGCGCGACATAGACCGAGAATTCGCGCACGCCGGAATAGCAAGCGCGGGGGCGATAGGCGAAGGCGGCGGCATAGGCGCGCACGCGGCCCTCCGCCTCGAGCACGACGATGCTGTAGCCGCGATCGAACCAGCCGAGCACGTCCGCTTCCGTGCGCGGCTCGGTCTCGAAGGTGGCGACGCGGTCCTCGATGCCTTCGTTATAGATGCGCGCGATCGCAGCGGCATCCTCGCGCCGCGCCGGCCGCGT
>JAUSIF010000393.1 GCA_030648135.1 Xanthobacteraceae bacterium | reverse complement strand
CCATGGTCGGCAAGGCGGTTGAGGGCATGCCCTGGCTCGGCACCTTCCATTCCATCGGCGTGAAAATTCTACGCCGCCACGCCGAACTGGTCGGTCTCAAATCGGATTTCACCATCCTCGACACCGACGACCAGATCCGGCTCCTGAAGCAGGTGATCGTGGCCGCCGACATCGACGAGAAGCGCTGGCCGGCGCGGCTGTTCGCCGCCATCATCGACGGTTGGAAGAACCGCGGGCTGGCGCCGGCCGACGTGCCGGCGGGCGATGCGGGAAGCTTCGCCGAGGGCCGCGGCAAGGCGCTCTATGCCGCCTATCAGGAGCGGCTGAAAACGCTGAACGCCGCCGATTTCGGCGATCTATTGCTGGAGAACCTGCGACTGTTTCGCGCGCACGCCGACGTGCTGGCGCGCTACCAGGAGCGCTTCCGCTACATGCTGGTGGACGAATATCAGGACACCAACGTCGCGCAATATCTCTGGCTGCGGCTGTTGGCGCAGGGCTCGAAGAATCTCTGCTGCGTCGGCGACGACGACCAGTCGATCTACGGCTGGCGCGGCGCCGAGGTCGACAACATCCTGCGCTTCGAGAAGGATTTCCCCGGCGCCAAGGTGATCCGGCTCGAGCGCAATTACCGCTCCACCGGCCACATCCTCGCCGCCGCCTCGCATCTGATCGCCCACAACGAAGGCCGCCTCGGCAAGACGCTGCGCACCGAGGGGGAAGCCGGCGAGAAGGTGACGGTGACTGGGGCTTGGGACTCCGAGGAAGAGGCGCGCGCCATCGGAGAGGAGATCGAAGCGCTCGCCCGCAAGGGCCACAAGCTTTCCCAGATCGCGATCCTGGTGCGGGCCTCGTTCCAGATGCGCGAGTTCGAGGACCGTTTCGTCACCCTCGGCCTGCCCTATCGCGTGATCGGCGGCCCGCGCTTCTACGAGCGCGCGGAGATCCGCGACGCGCTCGCCTATTTCCGCTGCGTGTGTTCCGCGACCGACGATCTCGCCTTCGAGCGCATCGCCAATGTACCGAAGCGGGGCCTCGGCGACGTGGCGCTGCAGACCCTGCACGATTATTCGCGCATGAACCGGGTCTCGCTGATGGAAGCGGCGCGCGCGTTGGTCGAGACCGAGGAATTGAAGGCGAAGCCGCGCGGCGCCTTGCGCGATCTCATCGCCAGTTTCGATCGCTGGCGCGGGCAGCTCGATGCCATGCCGCACACGGAGCTCGCCGAGATCGTGCTCGACGAATCCGGGCTCACCGGCATGTGGCAGAACGAGCGCACGGCCGACGCCGCCGGCCGGCTCGAAAACCTGAAGGAGCTGGTGCGCTCCATGGAGGCGTTCGAGAACATGCGCGGCTTCCTCGAGCATGTCGCGCTGGTCATGGACGTGGAGAGCGGCGAAGCGAAGGACGCCGTGAACCTGATGACGCTGCACGCCGCCAAGGGGCTGGAATTCGACACCGTCTTTTTGCCGGGCTGGGAGGAGGGACTGTTTCCGCATCAGCGTTCCCTGGACGAGCAGGGCCGCGCCGGACTGGAAGAGGAGCGCCGGCTCGCCCATGTCGGTCTCACGCGCGCGCGCAAGCATGCGCGCATCTGTTTTGCCTCCAACCGGCGCATTCACGGGCTGTGGACCTCGAATGTGCCGAGCCGTTTTCTGGACGAATTGCCCGAAGCGGATGTGGAAGTGAGAGAGGCGGGCGGCTTCGCCGAGCCGAGGACCCGCTTCGATCGCACGGAGCCGTTTGCCTCGAACTACGGCACCCCCGGCTGGCAGCGCGCGCAGACGCGGCGCGCGGGCTTCGCGGAAGGCGCTGGCCGTTTCGTGCAGAAGCCCGTCACCATCGAGGGCGAGGTGGTCGCCAAGAGCGGCCGCGCCGCGTCCGCCTTCGCGCTCGGCGAGCGCGTGTTCCACGTCAAGTTCGGTTACGGCGAGGTGACCGAGATCGACGGCAACAAGCTCAGCGTGCAGTTCGACAAGGCCGGCGCGAAGCGGGTGGTGGCGAGCTTCGTCGAGCGGGTGTGATAGTACTCGCCTGCGCTGCCGGAACGACCGCTTGGAACCGCCTTCAGAGAATTCCGCCTACATCGTGCGCTGGCGCGCCGACGAGGCGACGGCAAGACGCGTCGTCGATCGGCTTGCCGAAGATATCGATCTTTCGGGACTCGCGGTAGGAACCTACGAAAGCGGGGATGATTGGGTTATCGAAGTGCGTTTTTCGCACGCGCCGGATTTGGAGAAAATCTCGGATTGGGTCCGTCAAGCTGCCGGATCGGATATTGCGAATACGATCGCGTTCGAGACTGAGGCGAGCAAGGATTGGGTAGCCGCCAGTCTTGAAGGGCTGAAGCCGGTTTGCGTCGGCCGCTTCGTCGTCCACGGTGCCCATCACCGCCACAAGTTAGCGTCGAATTGCATCGGCATCGAGATCGAGGCGGCGCTCGCCTTCGGCACCGGCCATCACGGCAGCACGCGCGGCTGCCTCGCGGCGATCGAACGGGTCGCGCGCGGGCGGCGGCCCGCACGCATTCTCGACATCGGTACCGGCTCGGGCGTGCTCGCCATCGCGGCGGCGCGGGCGTTGCGGCGTCCGGTCGTCGCCGGCGATCTCGATCCGGTCGCGGTTGCGGCAGCTAGGGCGAATGCGCGAGCGAACCGCGTGGCGGCATGGGTGCGAATTGTGCGTGCCGACGGCGTCATGCATCCGGCGATCCGCGCCGGCGCGCCTTATGATCTGGTGCTCGCCAATATTCTGCTTTTACCCTTGCAGATTCTGGCGCGGCCGCTGCGGGCGCTGCTCGCCCCCCGCGCCATGGTCGTGCTCTCGGGTCTCATGCCCGCACAGGCGAACGCCGCGCTGGCAAGCTGGCGCGCGCAGGGCCTCGTGCTCCGGCGGCGCGAGACCATCGAGAACTGGACCACGCTCACGCTGATGCGGCCCTGAATGACTACGCCCCGGCGGGGCAAGCCCGGCCGGGGCGCAAAAACTCGTCAGACGCTTATCCGCGCCGGGTTTACTTCACGAACGGCAATTCCTTGTCGTTCTTCAGCGTCGCCCGATAGCCGGACTTAGCCAGCGTATCCTCGGGCACGAGGTGGGCGTACATGCGAATCTCGCGCTCCACCTGGCGCATGCGCGACTCGACGAAGGCGTCGAATACGCGGGTCCAGAAGCCCTTCTTTGCCGGCGTACGAGCTGTCCTGCTCGGACGGGTCGCCGCCGCGATTCTGAGGTCATGAGTAACAGCGGTCATGGGTGTATCTCCTTCCATTTCGAGGCCGACCCGGGACACCCTCCTGGTTGCATCGGCTTTTCGGTTTTCAACATAGGTTTTCCGCACTGCGCGAGGAATAGGACAGCACGCATGTCTCATCTGCATGACACGCATGCTCGATCAAGGATTTGTAAGGACTTGAACGGGCCGCGCTTCAGCTTTGCGCCGGCATGCCGATCTTGCGGCCGACCGCTGCGGGCGCGGGCAGCGTGCCATGGGCGGCCTTCATCGCCGCGAGCCGCGTCAGCACGTCGTCCGGGAAGGGCGCTACCCGGCGCGTGTTCAGGTCCACGTGCAGCGCCAACAGCTCGGAGCTGGCCGAGACCCAGCCCTCGGCCGCGTGGTGCAGTTCGGCGAAATAATGAATGCGCTTCTGATCGTAATCGATGAGGCGCAAGGTCACCCGCACCGGCGCATTGGCCGTGAGCTCGCGCAGATAGCGCACGTGCGTCTCGGCGGTGAAGAAAGAGGCGTTGCGCCGGCGCGCATAATCCGGCCCGAGCCCCACTAGAGCGAAAGCCTGGTCCACCGCCCGATCGATCAGCAAATTGTAATAGGCCATGTTGAGATGGCCGTTGTAATCGATCCAGCCCGCATCGACCGTCATCACCGTGGAGACGAACGGCGCGAAAAAAATGGGTTCGAGATCGACGAGTTCCGGCATGGTTTCCGGCAAATCCGGTGCAATGGCCCGCGAATAATGCATGTTGCGGCTTGGGCAGGCAATCGCACCGCAACGCATTGAATCCGAGCCGGCCCGGCCGGCCATTGTTTGGGAGGTGCCGTTCCTTCACGGCTCTGCTAGGTATCCGGCTAGGGGGATCCGCCCGATGGATCAGCTGATCCAATACTGCACGGCCTCGGACGGCGTGCGGCTCGCCTATTCCACGATCGGCAAGGGAACGCCGATCGTCCGCGCGTCGCATTGGATGACGCATCTTGAGCACGAACTGATGAGTCCGGTTCGGCGTTCTTTCATTCTCGGCCTCGCGCACCGGCACTCGCTTGTCCGCTACGATGCCCGCGGTAATGGGCTTTCGCAGCGGGATGTGACAGAAATCTCGTTTGAGCGCTGGGTCGGTGATCTTGAACGTATCGTCGACAGTGCTTCCCTGGATCGGTTTGCGTTGCTGGGCATGTCGCAGGGGGCATCGATCTCGATTCAATACGCAGTCCGTCATCCGGAGCGGGTCTCGCATCTGATCATTTACGGCGGGTTTGCGCGCGGTAGCCTCCACAGTGAAGATACGGACAAACAGAAGCAGCGTTTGGAACTCGCCCGCACGCTGGTTCGCGAAGGCTGGGGCAGCGATCACGAAGAATATCGGCAGTGGTTCACTTCTCAATTCATTCCGGGAGGCACGGCCGAGCAATTTCACCTGTTCAACGATCTCCAGCGCGTTAGTGCCACGCCGGAAATGGCGGAACGGTATTTGGTCGAAGTTGCCAAGATCAACGTCGCCGCCCTCTTGCCGAACGTGAAGACTCCGACGCTCGTGCTTCATTCAAAGGGCGACGTACGGGTGCCGTTCGCGCTGGGCCAGGAAATCGCGGCCGGCATCCCCGGCGCCAAGTTCATTCCCTTGAATAGCAGGAATCACATCTTGCTCGCCGATGAGCCCGCTTTCCGCGGCTTCTTCGATGCGGTGGCGACGTTTCTGGGCGATCCGCCGATCAAGGGACCGTTGCCGGGGACGAGCAAAGCAGGTCATCGACTGGATCGCGCGATCAAGAACATCGAACAGAACTGGCTCATCAAAGTGATCGTCATGCTGGCCGCGATCACCGGCGTCGTCATTTTTTTCATGGAGATGTGGCGAATCTTGCGGCATTGAAGAGTGCAATTTTGATCATGCGATATGCTCTGGTAGCGTCTTCGCCACGAAGGCATCGCGTTTGAAGGCTTCCGTATTGTCATGAATCGGCGCGATCCGAAAGCGGTCAAGGCGGCGGTCGGCGCGCTCACGGCCCGTTTCGGCAACAAGGTCGCGACCGCCGAGGCGGTGTGCCGCCAGCACGGCCACACCACCACCTGGCTGCAGAATCAGCCGCCCGACGCGGTGGTCTATGCGGCCTCGACCGAGGACGTGCAGGGCGTGGTCCGGATCTGCGCCGAGCACCATGTACCGGTGATTGCGTTCGGCACCGGCACCTCGCTCGAAGGCCATCTCAATGCACCGTTCGGCGGCGTCTCGATCGACCTCAAGGACATGAACCGCGTGCTTGCCGTCCATGCCGAGGATTTCGACTGCGTGGTCGAGCCGGGCGTTACCCGCAAGCAGCTCAACGAGCACCTGCGCGACCAGGGTCTGTTCTTTCCGATTGATCCCGGCGCCGACGCCGCGCTCGGCGGCATGGCGGCGACGCGCGCGTCGGGCACCAACGCGGTGCGCTACGGCACCATGAAGGACAATGTGCTGGCGCTCAAAGTCGTGCTCGCGAACGGCGAGCTGCTCACCACTTCGCGGCGCGCGCGGAAATCTTCCGCCGGCTACGATCTCACCCGACTCTTCATCGGCTCGGAGGGAACGCTCGGCGTCATCACTGAGATCACGCTGAAGCTCAGCGGCATTCCCGAGGCGATCTCCTCGGCGGTATGCCCGTTTCCTGCGGTCGAGGCTGCCTGCAACGCGGTGATCGCCACCATCCAATCGGGCATCCCGGTGGCGCGCATCGAGTTGCTCGACGAATTGCAGGTGAAGGCATCGAACACCTATTCCAAGCTCGCGCTGAAGGAAACGCCGACGCTGTTTCTCGAATTCCACGGGACGACCGCTTCCGTCGCCGAGCAGGCCGAGCGCTTCGGCGAGATCGCCGCCGAGTTCGGCGGCGGCCCGTCGCAATGGGCGCTGAAACCGGAAGAGCGCTCGAAGCTCTGGCAGGCGCGTCACGACGCCTATTGGTCGGTCACCACACTCAGGCCCGGCGCCCGGCCGCTCTCGACCGACGTGTGCGTTCCGATCTCGCGGCTGGCCGAGTGCGTCACCGCCACCAAACGCGACATCGAGGCGATGAATCTGGTGGGGCCCATCGTCGGCCATGTCGGCGACGGCAATTTTCACGTGCTTCTCCTGGTGATGATGGACGACCCGGCCGAGATCGCGAATGTCGGGCGCTTC
>JAUSIF010000389.1 GCA_030648135.1 Xanthobacteraceae bacterium | reverse complement strand
GAACGGATTCTGAAAGCCGCGGGCGGGCGCCGATTCCGGAAAGGCGCGTTCGAGATAATCGAGCACGATCTTGCGGTCCTTGTCTTCGAGCTTCGGCATGCCGTGGCGTTCGGTCATCAGGTTGAGCGTATCGTTCCAGCGCGCGCGACTCATGCCCTGCTGCGCCACCAGCTTGAAGCCGTGGCAGGCGGTACAGGCATAGAAGGTATCCTCGCGGCCGGGAGCGTCGGGGAATTCCTCCGGTGCTTCGTCGCGCGGCGTGAAGGACGGTGGTTGCGGCTGCGCGGCCCCGATCCCGGTCACGGCCGCGGCGAGAACACCGGCAAGACCGGCTAGAAAAACCAGGCGGACGGCCGCAGCCGTCCGCCCGATCGAAAAAATCATCGACCGATTCCGTTCAGCCGACGAGGACCGCGACCCGGTGCAACGGGTTTCCACCATAGCCGCTCGGGTTCCAGTTGGGCGCGACGTGCGGCTGCATCCTGCCGGTGGAATCCATGGCGCGGCACCAGATTTCATAGTAGCCGTCGCTCGGCAGTTTTACTGCAGCGGTCCAACGCTGCCAGTCGTACTTGTTTTTCGACCGCTCGAGTTTCGCCGGCCGCCACGACATACCGTAGTCGACCGACACCTCAACGGCGTTTACCGTAAGATCACCCGCCCACGACGCGCCGCGCAATTTCACTTCGCGGGTGCCGGCGGCAAGTT
This sequence comes from Xanthobacteraceae bacterium, assembly GCA_030648135.1. Lineage (GTDB taxonomy): Bacteria > Pseudomonadota > Alphaproteobacteria > Rhizobiales > Xanthobacteraceae > JAUSIF01. Next base: position 4,170 of record JAUSIF010000389.1, on the reverse strand, counting down.
TGCTGCCGTTCGCCGGGCTGGTGATGATCGAGCGTACCGGCATCGACTCGAGAATCTTGAAATTCTTCGGGTCGGCCTTCTCACCGGGCACCATCGGTTTGATGGTGAGCCGGTAGGAGGTGCCGCCCATGCCCTGACCGTCGTGCTCCTTGTCGCGGATCTGGATCCGCGTGAGCCATTTCTGCGACGCCGAACCCGCCCAGCCGGGATAGAGCAGCCGCACCGGGCCGCCGTGGATGTTCGACAAGGGCTGGCCGTTCATCGCCCAGACGATCATGGAATGCCGGTCCATCGCCTTGGGCAGCCGCACGCCGCGCGACAAGGGCACCAGCTTCGGATCGCCCGACAGATGCAGATCAGCGGCATAGTGCGCGGTATAGACCGCCGAGGACTTCAGCCCGGCCATCTTGAGCACGTCGGAGAGCCGGCAGCCGGTCCATTCGGCACAGCCGGCGCCGCCGTTGGTCCATTGATTGCCGCTCGCCTTCGGGGTGAAGAACGAGCGCCCGTTGCCGCCGCATTCGAGCACCATGCGCAGGGTCTGCGGCTTGAACTTCGACTTGATCTCGCCGAGGGTGAGTTCGAGCTTCTTGTTCACCTCGCCGTCGATCGTGATCTTCCACTTGTCGGGCTCCTTGGCCGCTTCCGGAATCTGCCCGTTGTTGCGGATGTAGAATTTGTCGACCGGCGTGGTGTCGTCGTCGAGCAGATTCTCCGGCGTCTCGGCGACGAGCGGGCGCTCGCCGATCACGACGAGCTTGTCGCTCTTGCCCGGGAAATTGAGATAGGTCGGTCCCTTCTTCTCGGCCGGGGGCGCGGCCGGTGCGGGGGCGGGCGCCGGGGTTGCCGGCGTGCCCTGCGCCAATGCCGCCGGGACGAATCCCGCCGGCATGTTCTGGCTGAAGGGAATGGTGCCGCCGACCACGGCGCCAACGGCGGCTAGACCCGCACCTTCCAGAAAACCGCGCCGGCTGGTGCCGCGGCGCCCGAAAACGACCGCGTCGGCGCGTTCCGGGTCATTGCGATAAAGCTCTTCAAGCGAGCGTTCGATCTTGCCCGTCATCGTGTTCCCTCCCCTAGCCTTGCCGCTTCAAAGGCGGCGGCCTCTGCCGTAATCCTAATAAGAATAAAACGGATGAGGGCGCGGAATTATTCCATTCAGCATCCTCCGTCCGCTTCCGCGTTCTTTCCCTACTGGGCGGAAGTCGAAGCCAATCTCACGACGGTTTGCCGCGCGGGGTCAAGAATTTCATCGCCCGGCCGGCGCTGTTAATGCGATGCTTTGTGCGAGTTTCAGTTGTTGAATAAATGAAACAACGAATAATGATGTTGGTCGCGAGAATCTGCGACTGATCGCTGTGCTATTCGCTTCCGGAGAATTTTAAGAACGGGATTTTCTTCGCGCCGTCGTCATTATCGGCGTCGTCGCGGGACTGCATGACGCCAACCGCAGAACCTTGCTCCGGACCGATCATCTGGCCGGGTCGGCTACATCCGCAACAGCCGTTTTGCATTGCCGCCCAGGATCTTGACCTTATCCTCATCCGACAGCGGCACGCTTTCCATCCAGCGCGTTCCCGCCGTATTGGCGACGAAGGGCCAATCGACCGAGAACAGGATGCGATCCACTCCCATCTCCATCACGCAGCAGAGCAGCGCCGGATCGGAAAAGAAGCCGCTGGTCGTGATCCAGAAATGATTGCTGAACACCTCGCGGAACTTGACCGGCTTGTGGCCCGGGCGCGAGAGCGACTCGTCGATGCGCGCCAGCAGGAAGGGCAGCGTCTCGCCAAGATGGCCAAGAATGATTTTCAGCTTCGGATGGGTGTCGAACAGCCCCGAAAGCACGAGGCGGATGGCCCCCGTCGCCGTTTCCACCGTGTAACCCCATGCCGCCCGGATCAAACTCGGATAATCCTTGACGTAGTCCTTGTAATAGACCTCCAACACCGCCGGATGCGGAACGGACGGATGCAGATAGAGCGGCACGTCGAGTTTTTCGGCGCGCTCGAAGATCGGCAAAAAGCGCGGATCGTCGAGGAACAGCCCATTGGCGAGCCCGTGGATCATCGCTCCCTTGAAGCCGAGCTTGACGGTGCGCTCCAGCTCGTCGGCGGCGGCTTTCGGGTCGCTGGTCGGCAAGACGGCGAAGGCGGCGAAGCGCTTCGGATAGCGGGCGACGGCCGCCGCCAGCCGGTCGTTGACCCGGCGCGCAAATGCCACCGCGCCGTCGCCGGAAAGCTTTTGCGTTGCCGGCGCGGCGTGAGAAAGCACCTGGATATCGATGCCGGCCTCGTCCATTTCCTTGATGCGCAATTCGCCGAGGTCGTAGAGGCGCTTGATCAACTCCTCGCCGCGCGTGGCGTCGCTCCCCGAAAAGGTTTCCGCCAACTCACGATCCCAATAATGCTCTTCCAGCGTGATGACCGGGCATTTCGGCTTTTTCAGCATGGTCCCCTATCCCCCTAAAATAAAATCCGCGCCGATCGGTGCACGCGAATTATTCCTTGAGCAATGTCGCCATGATACGCTCGCGGGTCAACGGCAGATCGCGAATTCGCGCCCCCAATGCATGCGACACAGCGTTGCCGATCGCAGCCGCGGTGGGGCCGACGGTCGCCTCCCCTACGCCGAGCGGCACGTCGGTGGCGGAATCCACGAGCTCGACGCGTATTTCGGGCACTTCGCTGAAGCGCAGCACCGGGTAGCTGTCCCAATCCAGCGAACTGATCCCGCCGCCTTCGAACCGAACCTGCTCTTTGAGAACCCAACTCGCCGACTGGATGATGCCGCCCTCGAGCTGGTTGATGGCCCCATCGGGATTGACCACCAAGCCGGCGTCGGCCGCACACCATAGCCGCAGCAACCGGATCGTTTCTTCAACCTCCAGCTCGGCCACGACCGCCGCGTACGCCGCCCGGTTTTTGTAACGGGCGAAGCCGATTCCGCGGCCGCGGCCGCTGCCGGCCGGCAGCCCGGCCTTCCACCCGGCCATTTCAGCCACCCGTTCGATCACTTTTCGCGCGCGTGCATCGGACAGCTGCGCCAAGCGGTATTGGATAGGGTCTTGTCGCGCCCGTTCGGCCAGTTCGTCCATGCAGCACTCGATGGCGAACACATTCGGCATGGCGCCGAGGCCGCGCAAGGCCGAGGTCCGCACCGGCGTTTCCGGCACCAGATGATGGATGATCCGCTTGGCGGGAATGTCATAGAGCGGGTCGCTGTTGCGAGTGGCGCCGCCGCCATGGGAATCGGGCACGTCGGCGGGCTTCGGCGCCGGCGGCGGATTCGGCAGCGCCTCGGCCGCCAAAAGATTGCCGCTGCCCGGTCGCGCGCTGTGCACGCCGCTCCAGATCTCCGCCGTCCAATCGATGGGACGGCCGGCAGCATCGAGCAAGGCGCGGACCTTCACCGCCATCGCCGGGCCCATCGGCTCAAAGGCGAATTCCTCCTGGCGGCGCCAGCGCACCCGGATCGGCCGGCCCGGCATTCTGAACGCGATGACGGCGGCGTCGGCGGCGGCATCGTCGGCGCCATTGTGACCGTAGCAACCGGGACCCTGGACGTGCCGCACCGAAATTGCCGCGGGTTCGAGCGCGAGCATGCGCGCCAATGCGGCCCGCAATGGAAAGACTCCCTGCGAATGGGTCCACACCGTCAAATGCCCGTCGCGATAGACCGCAAGAGCACAAGAAGGCGCGATCGACGCATGCGCGAGATGCGGCCGCGTGTAGGTCGCCTCAAACCGTTCCTGCCCGCGGATCGCCGCCGACGGCTCGGGCGCGCCAGCCAATCGGTCGATGCTAGGCCGCTGCAATAGCCAGGCCGCCTCTTGTTGCTGCGGGCTCAGTTGCTCGACGCCTTGCCATGCCACATGGTTCGGAGCCGCCGCCCCGGCGGCCTCCACCGCCGCTTCGTCTGTTCCGACGATCGCCAGGAAATTGCCGTACCTGACGAATTCGATCGGACCTCCTGCCGCGCGCCGGATCGCCTGCTCATCGACGGACTGGAGCGTCGCGCCGCGGGGCTGGCGCACGACCCGCGCGTGCCGCATGCCGTCGAGCACCATGTCGTGGATGAAAATCGATTGGCCGAATATCTTCGCCGGCATGTCCTAGCGGGCGGTGTTTTGGCCGATCTCCTTGTAGTCGGACGCGGGCTTGCGCGCCA
>JAUSIF010000379.1 GCA_030648135.1 Xanthobacteraceae bacterium | reverse complement strand
AGCGTGCCGAGCGTCACCGACTCGTTGTCGGGATCGAGCAGGCGGTCGAGCTGCGCGCGGCTGGTGCGCATCCGCTTCGCCAGTTCCGATTTGGTAAGTTTTTCATCCTTCATCAGCCGATCGAGCTGGCGCGCAATGACGCGCTTGATCGCGCGTGCCGTCACCTCTTCGTAAATATTTTCCCGTTTCAGATAATCCTTGAACGGCGAGCCGACCCGGCGGCCCCTCTTCCTGCGAGTTTTCATGCGAGGTCCCTCATTCTGTTCGGCGCCGGCTCAGGCTCAAGCGAGGCCTGGAGGGCGGTTGAAATAGAAAGACGGAACACGCGCTGCGTTGTGCTCCTGAAACTATATGTCTCAAAATTGATACAGTCGCGCAATCGCCTTGCGGTTGTTGTCGACGGCACTTGCGGTGGTTGCGATCGGCTCAATGCACCCGCGGCCCTTTCAAGAATTTGTTGCGGTCGCCTGAATTCACCCGCACCTCGAAACTGTCGCCCTCGCGCCAGATCTTGAGCGACACCTCGACCCCGGCGTCGCCCAGCGACCAGATCTTGCGAAACAGCCCGGCCAGATCGTCCACCTCCGCGCCGGCGGCGGCGAGCACCACGTCGCCGGTCTGCAACCCGGCACGCTCGGCTGGTCCACGCTTCGCAAGCCCCATGATGACGATTTTGTCCTCGATCTCGGTGGCATAAATCCCGAGCCAGGGCCTGGGCGGGCCGCTGCGCCGGCCGAGCGTCAGCATGTCGTCGAGAATCGGCTTCAACAGATCGATCGGCACGATCATGTTGACGGGCTCGCGCCGCCCGCCCTCGCGCGCGCCTTCGAGCTGCAGCGAGCCGATGCCGAGGAGATCGCCCCCCGCTCCGATCAATGCGGTGCCGCCCCAGTTCGGATGTGCGGGCGCGGTGAAAATCGCCTGGTCCAGCACATATTCCCAATAGCCGGCGAATTCCTGGCGCGCGACGATCTTCGCCGCCACCGAGCGCGAGCGTCCGCCGGCGCCGCCCACCACCACCGGCTCGCCCACGCGCGCGCTGCCCGATTGGTCGAAGGCGAGCGCCGGCAGATCGAGCTTCGCCAGCGCCTGCACCAGGCCGAAACCGGTCTCCTGGTCGTAGCCGAGCCCGTGGCCGGGCACCACGCGGCCGTCGCCGAGATGCAGCCAGACCGTTTCGGCCTCGGTGATCAGATAGCCGATGGTGAGCACGACGCCGTCCTTGCGGATCAGCACGCCATTGCCGGCCCGCTCGGTGCCGAGCGTCTCGGCGGTGAAGGCGTCGGCGGGAATGGTCGCGCGCAGGCCCACCACCGCGCTGAGCGCGCGATCGAGATCGTAGCCGTAGTCCGCGGGCTTCGGCTGCACGGAAGGCGGCACTTTCCAGTCGGTCAAGGACGGCATGCTGGACTCCCTTCAACCTCCGGCGGTGTCGAAAACCGAGCTTAGCCCCTCGCGGCGGCAGCGGGGAGTGGCTATGCTCATGCTTCGAACTCCGGATCGTCCGGAGCATCGATTGGAGGAAAGAATGAAACGGATCGGCTTGGTTGTTCTCATTTCGTTGCTCACCGCCGGCACGGCGGCGGCGTCCTGCAAGAGCGAGGCAAGCGGCAAGAAGCTCGCCGGCGCCGCGCTCACGAGCTTCATGACGAAATGCGAGACCGACGCGAAGGCTTCCTGCGACAAGTCCGCGATGGACAAGAAACTTGCGGGCGCCGCCCAGTCGAGTTTCACGAAAAAGTGCGTCTCCGACGCGGTCGGGAACTAAGCCGGCGCAATCCGCTTCCGATCTCCCTCTCTCCGGCCGAAGTCGAATGTTTCCGACTTCGGCAATTCTCAAAGGACCGAACTCGGGAACGCCCGAGTTCGGCTTGAGCCGGGGAGAGGGAATTTTATTTCAGCCGCCCACATAGACGCGCGCGAAACGCCGGCCGAGATTGGTGAGCACCTCGTAGCCGATGGTGCCGGCGCGGGCGGCGAAATCGTCGACCGAAATGCCGTCGCCGATGAGGGTGGCGAGATCGCCGCGCTTTACTTCGGCTTCCGGTACGTTGGTGACGTCGATGGTGATGAGGTCCATCGAGACGCGTCCCACGATCGGGCAGCGTTTCCCCGCCACCACCGCTTCTGCGCCTTTCTTGTTGTCGGAGGCGCCGGCGGCGCGAAAAATTCCGTCGGCGTAGCCGGCGGCGAGCACCGCGATGCGGCTGTCGCGGGCCAAGTGCTGCTCGGCGCTATAGCCGACGCTCTCGCCCTTGTTCACGTTGCGCACCTGGACGATGCGCAGCTGCAAGCGCACCACCGGCCGCATCGGATTGTCGCCCTTGATCAACGCGCGGCCGCCATAGAGCGAAATGCCGGGGCGGACGAGGTCGAAGCGCGCGTCGGGATGCGCGAGCAGGCCGGCGGAATTGGCGAGCGAGGCCGGAATGCCGGGAAAGAACGAGCGCAGCGCGCGGAATTCCACGATCTGTTGGGCGTTCATCGGATGGCTCGGATCGTCGGCGCAGGCGAGGTGGCTCATCACCAGGCTCGGCTTGAAATGTAAGAGCTTCAGGCGCTCGGCGAACGCGATCGCGTCCTCGTTGCTGATCCCGTGCCGCCGCATGCCGGTGTCGATATGGACGGCGGCGGGCAGCGGCTCGTCGCTGTCCGCGGCGAGGCCGTCCCATTCGTCGATCTCGGGCCAGGAGCCGAGCACGGGCTCCACCCTGAGCGTGCGAAAAAGGGCGGCGGTGCCGGGGTTCAGCCCGTCGAGCACATAGATTGCGGCGGTCGGCAAGGCCGCACGCAGGCGCAGCGCCTCCTCGATGAGCGCCACGAAGAAGGTGGTGCAGCCGGCGCCGGCCAGCGCCTGCGCCACCGGGCCGAGGCCCAGTCCATAGCCGTCGGCCTTGACCACGGCAGCGCAGGCGGCGGGCGCCGCGCGCTTCTTGAGATCACGGTAATTGGCGGCGAGCGCGTTGAGGTCGATGGTAAGAATGCCGCCCGCCTCTTCGGCGGCCGGGCCGGTCGACTTCTCCGCTCCAAAAATCCGGGCACGCATGTTCGCCCCCGCGCAAGCGGGCACCATCAACACCCAACGCACCGAAGCTTCAAGGGGGCAGGGAATAGATGCCGGCGCCTCAACTCCTGCGCTCGGGCAGCCGCTCCTCGCGGGCGAGATTGGCGAAGCGGGTGAATTGCGGCTCGAACGAAAGCTTGATGGTTCCGATCGGCCCGTGGCGCTGCTTGCCGATGATGATCTCGGCGCGGTTCTCGGCGGCCTTGATGTCGGATTCCCACTTGAACCATTCCTCGCTGCCTTCGCGCGGCTCGCGATTCTTCAAATAATATTCCTCGCGATAGACGAACAGCACCACGTCGGCGTCCTGCTCGATCGAACCCGACTCGCGCAAATCCGAAAGCTGCGGGCGCTTGTCGTCGCGGTTCTCGACTTGTCGCGACAATTGCGAAATCGCCAGGATCGGCACGCCGAGCTCCTTGGCGAGCGCCTTCAAGCCGGTGGTGATCTCGGTCACCTCCTGCACGCGGCCCTCGAGCGCGCGCCGCGTGGAGCCCGACAGCAATTGCAGATAATCGACGATCATGAGATCGAGCCCGCGCTGGCGCTTGAGCCGGCGCGCGCGCGCCGCGAGCTGGGCGATGGAAATGCCGCCGGTCTCGTCGATGTATAAAGGTATCGATTGCATCACCTGCGCCGCGGCGGCGAGCTTGGCGAAGTCGCTCTCGGTGATATCGCCGCGGCGGATGCGCGAGGAGGGGATTTCGGTCTGTTCCGACAGGATGCGGGTGGCGAGCTGCTCGGCCGACAT
>JAUSIF010000372.1 GCA_030648135.1 Xanthobacteraceae bacterium | reverse complement strand
TAGTCTATGCGGGAGTGTTCCGTATCCAGAACGTGGCGAAGGAAAACGTGCATCCGCTCGTGCTGATCGAGTGTCCACGACTCCTGTTTCCGTTCGCTCGTCAGATCATAGCCGATACGGTCCGTGAGGGCGGCTTCCCGCCCTTGATGCTCGACCCCGTGGATTTTGCGGCGCTGTACCGGCAACGTGCCGCGCAACAAACTCCACAATAAGTTTCACTGAGCGAGCCCAGTGCAGTCCGGCGCGGTCCGGTGCCAAGCAATCATTCAGGCTTTCGCATCCGCGTCGATCGCTTCGTCCACAACATAATCGTGCCAGACCGCGTCCGCGCCCAAGGTCGCTATGAAGGCGAGATGAGCGGCGCGTTCTTCGGCCGTGAGAAGCGCGCCGAGCGGCGCCGATCTTGCACGCGCAACCATGACTCCGACCTTTCGGACCACGGTGGTCTGTTCGCCGAGACCCAATCGAGCCTGACGACCGCCGACGAGTTCGGCATAAACCTCGGCGAGAAGCTCGGCGTCGAGCAATGCCCCGTGCTTGGTACGCCGGCTGTTGTCGATACCGTATCGGGCACACAGATCGTCGAGCCGATTCGGGCCGGCGGGATGTCTGCGGCGGGCAAGCATGAGTGTATCGACGATGCGTTCGCGGCCGAGCGTCGGATGTTTTGCCCGGTTCAGCTCGGCATTGAGGAAGGCAAGATCGAAACCCGCATTATGGATGACGAGCGTCGCATCGCCGAGGAAGACAAGCAGCTCATCGACCATCTCGGCGAACAGCGGCTTGTCAGCGAGAAAGGCGGCTGAAAGTCCGTGAATCGCCTCAGCCTCGGACGGCATCTCGCGCTCGGGATTGAGATAGGTGTGGAAGGTCGCGCCGGTCGGTATGCGATTGACGAGCTCGAGGCAGCCGATCTCGACCACGCGATGACCCTGAAACGGATCGAGGCCCGTAGTCTCCGTATCGAGCACGATTTCGCGCATCGCCGCTTCCCTCATTTCCGCCGCGCGGGCTTACTTTTTCCCGCTAGCTGCCTGAGTACTGTCCGCACCTCGGCGCGCGCCGCCTCCAGGCCGTGGCCGGTATCGATCAGAAAATCAGCACGCCGGCGCTTCTCCGAATCATCCATCTGCCGGGACAGCATGGCCTTGAATTTTTCTTCTGTCATGTTCGGCCGCGCGAATATCCGCGCCCGTTGCATATCCCCGGGGGCGGTGACGACCAGGACTGCATTGACCAGCTTGTCGGCGCCGGTTTCGAACAGCAGCGGAATATTAAGCACCGCGACGATTGCACCCTTGGCCGCGGCATCAGCGAGGAAGGCTTTCTCCGCGGCACGGACAAGCGGATGCATGATCGACTCTAGCCGCGCCAAGGCCTGTGGGTCTCCAAACACCCGCGCGGCGAGACGCTCACGGACGACGCGGCCGTCGGTCGTCGTGCCGGGAAAGGCTGTCTCGATCAGCTTCGCCGCCTCGCCGTCGTAGAGACGATGGACTTCGGCATCGGCATCGAAGACCGGCACGCCTTCCTCGGCGAACATTTTGGCGGTCGTCGACTTGCCCATGCCGACGGAGCCGGTGAGTCCGAGAACGATCATCGGGCGTGTTCCTTCGACCCCAGATCGGCGGCTACACGCGACCGCAACACGGTTGTCACTTTGGGGCGGATCCCGAACCAGCGCTCGAAACCCGGTACCGCCTGGTGCAAGAGCATGCCGAGACCGTCGACCACTGGATGTCCGCGTGCGCGGGCGGAGGCGAGCAACGGGGTCTCCAGCGGCACATAGACGATGTCATAGACCGCGGCGCCCGTTTTCAGGCAAGCGAGGTCGATGTCGAGCGGAGGCTGTCCGGTCATGCCAAGCGATGTCGCATTGACGAGAAGATCGGCCTCTTTCAGATGTTGCGGTAGGTCGGCGAAGTCCGCGGGCGCGATGCGCTTACCGAACTCGGCGGCGAGCGTCTCGGCGCGCGATCGCGTACGGTTGACGACCAAGACACGGCCGACGCCACGATCGATCAGCCCATAGACCACCGCACGCGCGGCACCGCCGGCACCAAGAACAACGGCGATACCGGTCCGCTTGTCCCAGCCGGGCAGCGTCTCGTCGAGGTGGGCGAGAAAGCCATAGACGTCGGTATTGGTGCCGGCGAGACGGCCTTGCTCGAGCCAGAGCGTATTCACCGCCTTGAGTGCGACGGCGACGGGTTCCGTACGGTCGGCAGCGCGGAAGGCCGCTTCCTTGTGCGGGACGGTGACATTGGCGCCGACATAGCCGCTGGTGGCAAAGCTGGCGAGGAAAGACCCGATTTTTTCAGGCGGGACATCCTCCCGGACATAGTCGCCATCGATCTTATGCTCGGCGAGCCAATGGCGATGGATCAAAGGCGAGCGCGAATGGGCAACCGGGTGACCGATGACGCAGGCGCGACAGAAGCTCACGGGACCACGAGCCCGGCTTTACGGAAAAAGGCAAGCAAAGGCAACAGCGGCAACCCGAGGATGGTGAAGTGGTCGCCTTCGATTCGCTCGAACAGATGGATCCCCAAGCTTTCGAGCTGATAGGCGCCGACGCTCGCGATCACGCGTTCGCCTGCGTCGGCGAGATAGGAGTCGAGAAAATCCTTCGACAGCGGGCGCATGGTGAGCCGGGCGGTTTCCACCGTCTCGAAGACGATCTTGTGGCCGTCCGCGACGGCAACGGCCGAATGAAGCGCGTGGGTCTTGCCTGCGAGCGCCGCGAGCTGCTCGCGTGCGGCTGCCAGCGACGCGGGTTTTGAAAACCGGCGGGGGCCGAGAGCGAGGGTCTGGTCGGCGCCGAGCACAAAACCGGCCCTGCGGCGAGCGACGGCGAGAGCTTTCTCGCGGGCGAGCAGGAGCGCGATCACTTCGGGGCCGGCGCCAACGTCTGCCTTCGAGGTCTCAATCGAACGCTCATCGAGACCGGACGGATCGACGACCACCGGAATTCCCGCCGCTACAAGCAGACTGCGGCGCACTTCACTCTTGGAGGCGAGAATCAGGGGTTCTCCGTGCCACAGGCTCACGAGACAGCCGCCGCTTCGCGGCGGCGCTCCTGCAACAAAGCGATGACGGCCGCCGCCGTCTCTTCGATCGAGCGGCGAGTCACATCGATGACCGGCCAACCATGCTTGGCACAAAGTTTTTTAGAAAGGGCGATTTCCGCCGAGACCGCGTGGCGGTCCACATAGGCCGAATCAGGATTAGCGGCATTGAGACCGAGTAGCCGGTTCTGGCGAACCTGGATGATGCGCTCGGCGCTCGCAAACAGGCCGACGACGAGCGGCTTGGCCAGTCCCTCCAGCTGCGACGGCAGATTCACACCGGGAACCAGCGGGATATTCGCGGTTTTGATGCCGCGATTTGCGAGATAGATACTGGTCGGGGTCTTCGATGTCCGCGATACGCCGACCAGCACGACATCGGCTTGTTCGAGATCTTCGACCAGTTGGCCGTCGTCATGGAGCATGGTGAAATTGAGCGCATCGATGCGCCGGAAATATTCGGCATTGAGTGTGTGTTGCCCGCCTACGCGCGGGGTCGTTTCGGCTCCGAGATAACTCTGGAATAATCCTAACACGGGCCCGAGTACTGATAGGCAAGGCAAGCCGATTTCGCGGCAATACGTCTCGATCCGTCCGGCCAACTCACGATCGACCAGGGTGTAGAGTACAATGCCCGGGTTTGCTTCGATCTCAGCGAGTGCGTGATCGACTTGTTTTCCGGTCCGCACCAAGGGATAGACATGCTCGATGGGAGATACCGTCGCATATTGAGCAGCTGCTGCATGGCCGACGGCGAGCAATGTCTCACCGGTCGCATCCGAAATGAGGTGGAGGTGGAAGTAACTTCCGGAGCTGGGTTTTTGCGACATTGCGGTCATATCCACTGGGCTGTGGATGGTCCGGGAGAAAGCCATGGGTTAGATAGCCGACCAAGAGTGCCCTGGGGAAGGATGATTTTTTATCCACAGATCCGTCAGTCATGAATTAATTTTATTGGTTTTGGGAGAGTCGGGATGAACAGAAAAAATCTTATCTA
>JAUSIF010000371.1 GCA_030648135.1 Xanthobacteraceae bacterium | reverse complement strand
CGACACGTCGTTCGCCTGCGTCTCGATGACCGGCAGCGCGGTGAGCGATCCGGCGCCGCGATCGTCGGAAAGCTTCGCGGCGCGTTCGAGTAGGCGCGAATGCAGATAGAACACGTCGCCGGGATAGGCCTCGCGTCCGGGCGGCCGACGCAACAAGAGCGACATCTGGCGGTAGGCCACCGCCTGTTTCGACAAATCGTCATAGACCATGAGCGCGTGCATGCCGTTGTCGCGGAAATATTCGCCCATGGTGCAGGCCGAGAACGGCGCCAAGAACTGCATCGGCGCCGGATCCGACGCGGTCGCCGCGACCACGATGGAATATTCAAGCGCGCCGTTCTCCTCCAGGACGCGCACGAACTGGGCAACCGTCGAGCGCTTCTGCCCCACCGCCACATAGACGCAATAGAGCTTCTTTTTCTCGTCGCCCGAGGCGTTGATCGATTTCTGATTGAGGATGGTATCGAGCGCGACCGCGGTCTTGCCGGTCTGGCGGTCGCCGATAATCAATTCGCGCTGCCCGCGGCCGATCGGGATCAGCGCGTCGATCGCCTTGAGGCCGGTCTGCATCGGCTCGTGCACCGAGCGGCGCGGAATGATTCCGGGCGCCTTCACGTCGACGCGACTGCGCTCCTTGGTGTTGATCGGTCCCTTGCCGTCGATCGGATTTCCAAGCGCGTCGACGACGCGGCCGAGCAGTGCCTTGCCGATCGGCACGTCCACGATCGCTTTCGTGCGCTTGACGGTCTGGCCTTCCTTGATCTGCCGGTCGTCGCCGAAGATGACGATGCCGACATTATCGATCTCCAAATTGAGCGCCATGCCGCGCACGCCGCTCTCGAACTCGACCATCTCGCCGGCCTGCACGTTGTCGAGGCCATAGACGCGGGCGATGCCGTCGCCGACCGAGAGCACCTGGCCGACTTCCGTGACCTCGGCGGCCTCGCCGAAACCCTTGATCTGCTCCTTGAGGATCGCGGAGATTTCCGCGGCACGGATGTCCATCAACGGGCCTCTTTCATCGCGAGCCTGATCGAATTGAGCTTGCTCTTGAGCGAGGCGTCGAACATGCGGCTGCCGAGCTTGACGATGAGGCCGCCGAGGATCGCGTGATCGACCTTGACGTCGAGGGCGACATCCTTGTCGGTCGCCGCCTTGAGCAGGTCTTTCAGCGCCGCGAGGTGCTGATCGGCGATGGGCTCGGCGACCACGATTTCGGCGCGGATCTCGCCCTTGTGGCGGGAAACCAGCGTCCGGAACGCCTTGATCATTTCGCGCACGGCGAACAGGCGCCGATTCGCCGCCACCAGTTTCAGGAATTTCGCGGAGAGCCCGCCGATTCCGGCCTTGTCGAGCACGGCGCCGATCGCCTTCACCTGCTCCTCGGCGGAAAAGACCGGGCTGCGCACGAGCCGGACGAGGTCCTCGCTCGCATCGAGCAGCGCGGCGAAATTTTCCAGATCGGCCCTGACCGAATCGAGCGTCTTTTCTTCGAGCGCAAGCTCGAACAGCGCGGTCGCATAACGGCCCGCCATGCCGGAGACGATCGGTTCGTCGGCCACGATTCTTCCCTCGGGTTGGCTCCACGCGCGGGAAACGCAGCGGAGGCCCTTTATGCCGTACGGACTGTCGCTGGAGAAGAGCGCAGCGCCCCGCGCCCTTCGAAAGTCGGCGGTTCACTAACATACACGTTCCCGTGGCGCAACATGACGAGGGGTCGTGCACAGCGCAAAAACCCATATGGGGCAAGCTTTTGCGAGCAGTCGCAAATGTCGCGGCCGGCGCTCGCGTAGCCGAGGCTCAGATCACAGAAAACTTTGCGGATCGATGTCCACGATCACTTGCACGCTGCCTTTCGGCTTCGGTCCGGCCGCGAGCCATCGGCGCACATAGGCGGATAGATCGAAATTGCGCGGGGATTTCACCAATAGCCGCCAGCGGTGGCGGCCGCGGATGAACGCGAGCGGCGCTTCGGCCGGCCCGAGCACGCGCAGGTTTTCCTCGCGCGGCGCGCTCGCCGCGAGCCGGCGCGCATGGGATTCCGCCTGCGGCCCGTCGGTGGCGGAGACGACGAGGCTCGCGAGCCGGCCGAACGGCGGCAGCCCCGCTTCCTCGCGCGCGGCGATTTCCTGTGAATAGAAGGCGTCGCGGTCGCCTTTGATCAGCGCCGCCATCACCGGATGCTCCGGCTGATGCGTCTGCAACAGCCCGCGCCCGGCCGCGGCTTCGCGGCCCGCGCGCCCGACCACCTGATGCAGGAGCTGGAACGTGCGCTCGGCCGCGCGCGGATCGCCGTAGCCCAAGCCGATATCGGCATCGATGACGCCCACCAGCGCGAGGCCGGGAAAATGATGCCCCTTGGCGACGAGCTGGGTGCCGATCACCACGTCGATATCGCCCTTCGCGATCGCCTCCAATTCCGCGCGCAACCGCTCGACCCCGCCGGCGAGATCGCTCGATAGCACCTGCGTGCGCGCCTTCGGAAATAGCAGGCGCACTTCCTCCTCGAGCCGCTCGACTCCCGGCCCGCAGGCGACGAAGGAATCCGCCGTCTCGCATTTCGGACAGGCGGCGGGCGGCGGCATCTCAAATCCGCAATGATGGCAGACGAGCCGGCGGCGAAAGCGATGCTCCACCAGCCAAGCCTCGCAGGAGGGACAGCGCAGGCGATGGCCGCAGGCGCGGCAGAGCGTGAGCGGCGCATAGCCGCGCCGGTTGAGGAACAAGAGCGCTTGTTCCTTGCGGGCGAGGGTCTCTGCGATCGCCTGCTCCAGGCGCGGCGCGATCCAGCGCCCGCGCACCGGTCCTTCCTTGCGCAAATCGATCGCTGCGAGCGGCGGGATCGAGCTGCCGGAAAAACGCTCGGGCAGCGCCAGTCGTTTGTAGCGGCCGCGCCGCGCATTGACCTCGGTCTCGAGCGAAGGCGTCGCTGAGGCGAGCACCACCGGCGCGCCCGCGAGCCGCCCCCGCACCACCGCCATGTCGCGGGCGTGGTAATGCACGCCGTCCTCCTGTTTGTAGGCGGGGTCGTGCTCCTCATCGACCACGATAAGACCGAGATCCTTGAACGGCAGAAACAGCGCCGAGCGCGCGCCGGCAACCACCGCGACCTCGCCATACGCGACCGCGTCCCAGGTGCGCGCGCGGCGGCGCGGCGCCAGCGCCGAATGCCATTCCGCCGGGCGGTTGTCGAAGCGGACGGCGAAGCGGTCGAGGAAACGCGCGGTGAGCGCGATCTCGGGCAACAGAATGAGCGCCTGTTTCTTCTGCCGGATCGCCTCCGCCACCGCCTCGAAATAGACCTCGGTCTTGCCCGCGCCGGTGACGCCGTCGAGCAGAAAAACGGCAGATGCGCGTGCCGCCACCGCCGCGCGCAGAACGCCCGCCGCCGCCGCCTGCGCTTCGCTGAGCAGAGGCCCGGCGTGATCGGGATCGGGCACCCGCGCAATGGGTTCCCGCGGAATTTCGACCGCGTCCAGCGCGCCCTCGCCGAGCAACCCGTTGACGACCGAAGCCGCCGTCCTCGCCTCGCGCGCGGCCTCCGCCTTCGAGCGCACGAGCCCGTCGGCAAGAAGCCCGAGCACCCGCGCCCGCGCATCGGTCATGCGCTTGGGCTTTGCGCCCGCGAGCCGCACACCGATCTTCGCCGCCGCTTCGCCGACTTGCTCGGCGAGCTTCAGCGCCATGCGCAGCACCATGCCGCGCGGCGCCAGCGTGTAATCGGCGACCCAGTCGATGAACCGCACCAGCTCGGGTGCGAAGCCGGGTACGTCGAGCGGCGCCGAGATCGACTTGAGCTTGGCGCCCGCGGGCACGCGCGCGCGGCCGCTTGGCCAGACGCAGCCGATCACCCGGCGCGATCCCAACGGCACCGCGACGATGGCGCCTGGCTTGAGCGCAACATCCTCCGGAATGCGGTAGGTATAGGGTGAGTCGACGGCGACGGGGACGAGCACGTCGACGGTCCGCTCGGCCATGAGACTCCCGAGGCTTGAGGGCTGGGCTGGCCGAACGGACCACAGCGAACGGCGGTGTCAAGGGAAATGGCCAGGCGCGACGGCGATACGATCGAATTGGCCGTGGCGGCGCTCGCCGCCGTGGCGGCGAAGGATGTCGCCGAGGAAGCCAAGCGCTGGATCGGCTTTCTCGGCCACGAGCGGCGGCTGGCGCCGAAGACGCTGGAATCCTATTCGCGCGACGTCGCCCTTTTTCTCGGCTTTCTCGCCGAGCATCTAGGCGGCAAGCCGAAGCTCGCCGGGCTCGCTCGCTTGGCACCCGCGGACGTCCGCGCGTTTCTCTCCCGCCGCCGCAGCCAGGGCATCGAGGCGAGGACGCTGATGCGCACGCTCGCCGCCGCGCGCTCCTTCGCCCGCTTTCTGGAGCGCGAGGGCCGCGGCAAGGTCGCGGCACTCGCCGCCGTGCGCGCGCCGAAAGTCCCGCGCAGCCTGCCCAAGCCGTTGCCGGTCAAGGCCGCCCGCGCCGTCACCGATCCCGCCGCGCGCGCGGGCGAGGCGCGCGAACCCTGGGTGCTCGCCCGCGACGCCGCCGTGTTGGCGCTGCTCTATGGCTCGGGCCTGCGCATTTCCGAGGCGCTCGGGCTCGCGCGCCGCGACATGCCGATGCCCGGCAAGGGCGATTCGATCACGGTCACCGGCAAGGGCAACAAGACCCGCATGGTGCCGGTGCTGCCGCAGGTGTTGCAGTCGATCGCCGATTACGCGGCGCTCTGCCCGCATGCGCTCGCGCCCGCGGCTCCGCTCTTCCGCGGCGTCAAGGGCGGGCCGCTCTCGCCCCGCATCGTGCAGCTCGCGATGGAGCGCCTGCGCGGCGCGCTCGGGCTGCCCGACACAGCGACTCCGCACGCGCTGCGCCATTCCTTCGCCACCCATTTGCTGGCCCGCGGCGGCGACCTGCGCGCGATTCAGGAATTGCTCGGCCATGCCTCGCTCGCCACCACCCAGATCTATACCGCGGTCGATTCCGCGCGGCTGATCCAAGCCTATAAGGCGGCGCACCCGCGCGCGCGCGGATGAGCCTCTTGCATCTTTCCCGTTCTTTGTGAAAGCGTGGCGGCAACGGGGAGGATCGTCATGCCCAGTCATTCGGAAGAAGCCGCCCACGAAGCGATGCATCTGGAGGGATCGAACAAGAAAATCGCGCTCCTGATCGCAGTGCTCGCCTTGTTCCTCGCTTTTTCGGAGACCCTCGGCAAAAGCGCGCAGACCAACGCCATCAGCTTGAACGTCGAGGCTTCGAATTTGTGGGCATTCTTCCAGGCCAAGACCATCCGCATGACCGTGCTGCGCACGGCGGCCGAAGAAACCGAGATCGATCTTCCCGCCGCCGATTCCGCGCTCAGGGCGGCGAAGCAAAAGCGCATCGAGGATTGGAAGAAGACCGCCGCGCGCTACGACACCGAGCCGGAGACGCAGGAGGGCCGCAAGGAGCTCGCCGAGCGCGCCAAGCACGCCGAGGAGAAGCGCGAGACCGCGATGGCGAAATATCATCATTTCGAGATCGCCTCGGCCGCGTTCCAGATCGCGATCGTGCTCGCCTCCGCGACCGTGATCACCGGCATCATGGCGCTGGCTTGGCTCGCGGGCGGACTCGGCGTCCTGGGCCTCGTGTTCATGGCGATCGGGCTGTTGGCGCCGCACGCGGTGCATTTGTTCTAGCCGCGGAAATTTCAAACAGCCGTTCTTGTTCTCGCGGCAACACCTTTGTTCACCTCTCCCCGGTGGGGAGAGGTCGGCGAGCAAAGCGATCCGGGTGAGGGGGAACGAGCCAATCAATTCGCTCGCTCTAGGCCCCCTCACCCTGACCCTCTCCCCGGTGGAGAGAGGGAAAAGAAAAACGCGCTCGGCATTCTTTTTTCAAACAGCCTCCATCGCAAGTCGGATTTATCCGACTTGCGCACATGACAAGTCGTTCTCGCGAGGCGATTCGCCCCCGAGCTTTGTTTCGTTTCCCCCTAAGAACTCGGATTTACCCGAGTTCGCACTCAAAAGAGTGCGAGGGGGCCGGAGCGCCGAAAGGCGCAACGGTCTTCCATTTCGCGCCCTTAACGCGGGCGCGCTTCGCCTTCCGGCGCTCTCGGCTCGGCGTCTTCCTTC
>JAUSIF010000360.1 GCA_030648135.1 Xanthobacteraceae bacterium | reverse complement strand
GTAGTCGGACGCGCCGACGCGCCCGTACTGATCGATCAGGAAGGCGGCCGCGTGCAGCGCTTGCAGCCCCCGCACTGGCAGGGCTTTCCGCCGGCGGGGGATTTCGGCGCGCTTTATGCGCGCGATTCCGCCCGCGCGCTCGCGGCGGCCCGGCTCGGCGCGCTTCTCATCGCGGCCGAGCTTCTCCCCCTCGGCATCAATGTGGACTGCATGCCGGTCGCCGATCTGCGGCACCCGGAGGGTCACGGCATCATCGGCGACCGCGCCTATGGCGGCGACGCCGGCACGGTCGCGAGCCTCGCCCGCGCGGCGGCGGAAGGCTTGCTCGCCGGCGGCGTGCTGCCGGTGGTGAAGCACATTCCCGGCCACGGCCGCGCCCGCGCCGACAGCCACGAAACCCTGCCGGTGGTCGAGACTTCGCTCGCCGAGCTCGACCAGAGCGATTTCGAAGCCTTCCGCCGCTTGGCCGATCTGCCGCTCGCCATGACCGCCCATGTGATCTATCGGGCGATCGACCGTGAGCGTCCCGCCACCATCTCGCCCAAGCTGGTGGGCGAGGTGATTCGGAGCCGCATCGGTTTCAACGGCCTGCTCCTCACCGACGATCTCTCCATGGGCGCGCTTTCCGGCAGCCTCGGCGCACGCACCGGGGCCGCGATCGCGGCCGGCTGCGATCTGGCGCTGCATTGCAACGGCCGGCTCGCCGAGATGCGTGAGGTTGCCGGTGCGGCGCCTGAGCTCGCCGGCGAGGCGGCAAAGCGGGCCGCCGCGGCGCTCGGCCGCCTCAAAAAGCCCAAGGAGATCGTGGATGTGGCCGAGGCGCGCGCGCGCTTTTCGGCTATGATCGCGGCTGCGTGAGAGAGAATCAGGCCTTGGAAACCGAGGGTTTCGAGCTTCCCGAAGGCGAGCGCCTGAGCCAAGGGCCGGCGCTGGTGGTGGACGTGGCGGGCTTCGAGGGCCCCCTCGATCTCTTGTTGATGCTTGCCCGTTCTCAGCAGGTCGATCTCGCCCGCATCTCGATCCTGGCGCTCGCCGACCAGTATCTCGCCTTCATCGAGCAGGCGCGCGACCTCAAGATCGAGATCGCGGCGGACTATCTGGTGATGGCGGCCTGGCTCGCCTATCTCAAGTCGCGGCTCTTGTTGCCCGAGCCGCCGGACGAGGAGCCCTCGGCCGCCGATCTCGCCGCCGATCTCGCCCAGCGCCTGCAGCATCTGGAAGCGATCCGTCAGGCCGGCGCGCGGCTGATGACCCGCCACCGTCTCGGCCACGACTTCTTCGGCCGCGGCATGCCGGAGATCCGCGGCGCCGTCCCGCCCGGAGGCTTCACCGCGACCATCTATGATCTACTCTCGGCCTATGCGCTGCAGCGCCAGAAGCACGCGCTGTCCTCCTTGAAGATGCCTATGCGCACGGTATGGTCGCTGGCCGAGGCCCGCTTGGCACTCGAGCGCCTGATCGGTGCCGCCCAGGATTGGATGCGGCTCGATCAATATCTGATCGCCTATGTGGTCGAGCCGGCGCTGCGCGCGACCGTGTTCGCGTCGAGCTTCACCGCCACCTTGGAGATGGTCCGCGAAGGGGCGGTCGAAATTCAGCAGGAGGCGGCCTTCGAGCCGATCTGGCTGCGCCGCCGCGCCGCCGGCCGCTCGCAAACCAGGGAGAAAAGCACGTGAGCGCGCTTCGGGCCGAAAAATTCCAGCTTGCCGGCACGACGCCGAAGGGAAAGGCGGAGACCGAGGAGGCGCTGCGCTTGCTCGAGGCGATCCTGTTCGCCGCCACCGACCCGCTCGACGAGGAGACACTGGTCAAGCGCTTGCCCGAGGGCACCGACGTGCGCGCGCTGCTCGCTCGGCTGATCGAGCATTACGCGCCGCGCGGAGTGAACCTCGTCAAGGTCGCGGGCAAATGGGCTCTTCGCACCGCCGCCGATCTCGGCCATCTGATGACGCGCGAGGCGGCCGAGCCGAAGCGGCTGTCGCGCGCCGCCATCGAGACCCTCGCCATCGTCGCCTATCATCAGCCGGTGACCCGTGCCGAGGTCGAGGACATCCGCGGCGTCACCATCTCCAAGGGCACGCTCGACGTGCTGATCGAAACCGGCTGGGTGCGCCTGCGCGGGCGGCGCCGCACGCCGGGAAGGCCGGTCACCTACGGTACCACCGAGGCGTTCCTGGTGCATTTCGGCCTGGAGTCGGTCGACAATCTGCCGGGTCTGGACGAGCTGAAGGGCGCGGGCTTCCTCGAAGGTCGGCTGCCGCCGGGCTTCACCATTCCGATGCCGAGCGACGATGCTTCCTTGCGCGAGGACGAGGAGCCCTTGGAAGCGGACGCGCTCGACCTCTCGCTCGCTCCCGCCCCCGAGGAGGAGACGCCGCCGGCTTCCCGGACGCCGCCGCGCCGGAAAGGTTAATGGCCGGGGCCTTGCAGGCATGCGGGCTGGCACGGCAAACCGGGCCGGGCGAGGTTGGCGGCTTCCTATCGATGCCTGAAGTTCTTGTTTTTGCCGCTTGCGCGGCCTAATTTGCGGGCGAATTGCTGAGGCGGCGCGGATAACGGCCTTTCGCGCCTGCGCGCCGCCTAGCGGAGCAAGGTCCATGGGTGGTTTGAGTATCTGGCATTGGATCGTCGTCGTGGTGGTCGTGCTGTTGTTGTTCGGCCGCGGCAAGATTTCCGAACTGATGGGCGACCTGGCGAAGGGGATCAAATCGTTCAAGCGCGGCATGGCCGAAGACGAAACGCCGGCCGAGCCGAAGACCGACGCGCCGGTGAAGACGATCGATCTTCAGGCGACGCCGTCCGCTTCGCCGCAGTCGCGGACCGAAACCGAGAAAAAGGTCGGCTGAGCTGCGTCCGGCCGGTGCGGCCCGCGCTTTGGCGGGCCGAACGAGGCCGGCGGCGGCCGCTATAGGCCATGTTCGACATCGGTTGGGGTGAACTCCTCGTCATCGGCATCGTCGCGCTCGTGGTAATCGGGCCGAAGGAGCTGCCGGCGGTCGTGCGCACGCTCGGCCAAAGCATGACCAAGCTCCGGCGCATGGCGGCCGAGTTCCAGAGCCAATTCAACGAGGCGATGCGCGAGGCCGAGCTCGACGAGTTGAAAAAACAGGCCGAGAAGCTCGTCGACAGCACCACGACCGCCGCCTACGAACCGTTCAAGGAATTGACCCAGGAATTGACCCAGGAATTGGACGCGCTGCCCGCGTCGGTGGACGCGGATGCAAAAACGAAAACGGCGGACGCTTCCGCGGACATCCCGGCTGCGGTCGAGCCTCCGTCGCCCGTGCCCGCGCCGGCAGCGCCGCCCGCGCCGCCG
>JAUSIF010000359.1 GCA_030648135.1 Xanthobacteraceae bacterium | reverse complement strand
GCGGCAGATGCGCGACCAGGGAATGAAAACGGCGCTGGTCGGCGGCGACGCGCTCGTCACCAACGAGTTCTGGGCCATCACCGGCACCGCCGGCGAGGGCGTGCGCATGACCTTCGGTCCCGACCCGCGCAAGAAGCCGTCCGCGGCCGCGGTGGTCGCGAAGTTCAAGGCCAAGGGCATCGATCCCGAGGGCTACACGCTCTACAGCTACGCCGCGTTCCAGATCTGGACCCAGGCGGTCGCCAAGACCGGCTCGACCGACGCCAAGAAGGTTGCCGCCACCATCAAGGCGGGGAAGTGGAACACGGTGCTCGGCTCGATCTCCTACGACAAGAAGGGCGACATCACCGGCCTCGATTATGTCTGGTACGTCTGGAACAAGGACGGCAAGTACGCCGAGACGGCTCCGGCCACCAATTGATCGCCGGCCCGAACGGAATGGGAAGCCCGCTTCGGCGGGCTTCTTTTTATCCGAAGGTCGCAAGCGCCGGGAAGATCTCGAGCAGCCAATAGCTCGCGCTCGTAATCCAGCCGGTGAGAAACGCGATGCCGGTGAGCACCAACAGGCCGCCCATCGCCTTCTCGATCAGACCGAGGCGACGGCGGAACCGCGCCAGCAGCCGCACGAACGGCTCGATCGCGAACGCGGCTAGGAGAAAAGGAATACCGAGCCCGAGCGAATAGACCGCGAGCAAGCCGGCACCGTTCGCGACCGTCGCCTCCGACGCCGCCACCGCCAGGATCGCGGCCAGTACCGGGCCGATGCAGGGCGTCCAGCCGAAGGCGAAGGCGAGCCCCATCAAATAGGCGCCCCACAGCCCGACCGGCTTTTCGACCTTGATCCGCGCGGTGCGATGCAGGAACGGAAAATGGAAGGCGCCGAGGAAATGCAGCCCCATCGCGATGATTGCGAGGCCGGCGACGATCGAAAGCGTCGCGGAATATTCGCGCAACAGGCCGCCGATGGCCGAGGCGCCGGCGCCGAGCGCCACGAACACGGTGGAGAAGCCGGCGACGAACAGTAGCGCAGTCGCGATCTCGCGGCGCTCGACCATCCGGGTCGGCTCGCGCGCCATCACATGCTCGAAGGTGGTGCCGGCGAGGAAACAGAGATAGGGCGGCACCAGCGGCAGCACGCAGGGCGAAAGAAAGCTCACGACGCCCGCGAGCAGCGCGGCGGGGATGGAGACATCGGCCATGGCGCTAGAGATGCGCCGTCGTGCTCTGACTCGCAAGCGCGCCGGGCACGGTCTCCCCGGGATGTGATCGGCCCCCCTCCTCTCTTGCTTTTCCGCCCTCAGCCGCGCAAGCCTTCGCGCCCACTGGATCAGTTCATGCGCAATCTCATCACCGATGTTCCCGGTCTGCGCGTCGGCCACGCCAGCGACAAGAAGCTCGGCTCGGGCGTGACCGCGATCCTGTTCGACGAGCCCGCGGTCGCGGGCTGCGATCTCCGCGGCGGCGGGCCCGGCACGCGCGAGACCGATCTGCTCGATCCCGCCGCCACGGTCGAGAAGATCGATGCCATCGCGCTCTCCGGCGGCTCCGCCTTCGGCCTCGATGCTGCGTCGGGCGTGATGGCCTTCCTCGCCGAACAGGGCCGCGGCTTCAAGATCGGCGATGCCCGGGTGCCGATCGTGCCCGGCGCGATTCTATTCGATCTCTTGGGTCCCGGCGACAAGGCCTGGGGCCGCTATCCGCCCTATCGCGAGCTTGGCTACGATGCCGCGAAAACCGCGGCGGTGGACTTCGCGCTCGGCAGCGTCGGTGCCGGCACCGGCACCACCACCGAGAACCTGAAAGGCGGGATCGGCTCGGCCTCGGCGCGCATTCATTCCGGCCAGCTGGTCGGCGCGCTCGCCGCCGTCAATGCCGCCGGCCGGGTCACCATCGGCGACGGCCCGCATTTTTGGGCCGCCGCCTTCGAGGTCGGTGCCGAGTTCGGTGGTCTCGGGCTGCCCTCGCCCTTGCCGAAAGCGGCGCTCGTCCCCCATTTGAAGGGATCGGCGCGCGCCAATACCACCCTCGCCGTCATCGCGACCGACGCGGCGCTTACGAAGCCGCAGGCGGCCCGCCTCGCGGTCATGGCTGGCGCCGGCCTCGCGCGGGCGATCTTTCCCATCCACACGCCGCTCGACGGCGACATCGTCTTTGCCGCCGCCACCGGAAAACGCCCGCTCGCCGATCCCATCCATGAGCTTGCGAGCCTCGGCGCCGCCGCTAGCGCGTGCCTTTCCCGCGCCGTCGCCCGCGCGGTCTATGAAGCGACGGCATTGCCCCTCCCCGGCGCGCAGCCTTCCTGGCGCGAGCGTTTCCGCCGGTAACGATTTTCCTCACCTGCGGTTGCCCGTTAGGCGAGCGGCGTGGTACGGCCAAGTGGATAGCCCATGTCGAGTCGCCCGCTTCTCGTCGCGCCGTCGATCCTTGCCGCCGATTTCGCACGGCTGGGCGAGGAAGTGCGCGCGGTCGAGGCCGCTGGCTGCGACTGGATCCACGTCGACGTGATGGACGGACATTTCGTGCCCAACATCACCATCGGCGCCGCGGTGGTGAAGGCGCTCCGTCCCCTCACCAAGAAGCCGCTCGACGTACACCTGATGATCGCCCCGGCCGACCCCTATCTCGCGGCCTTCGCCGAGGCCGGCGCCGACATCATCACCATCCATCCGGAGGCCGGACCGCATCTGGAGCGCTCGCTCTCCGTGATCCGCTCGCTCGGCAAGCGCGCCGGCGTGGCGCTCAATCCGGCGACGCCGGAAAGCTCGATCGAATACGTGATCGACAAGGTCGACCTCGTGCTCGCCATGACCGTGAACCCGGGCTTCGGCGGCCAGTCCTTCATTCCGGCCGTGGTCGACAAGGTGCGCGCGCTGAAAGGCATGATCGGCGACCGGCCGATCGATCTGGAGGTCGACGGCGGGATCACGCCGGAGACCGCGCCGCTCGTCACCGCGGCGGGCGCGAACGTGCTGGTGGCGGGCTCGGCTATCTTCGGCGCCGGCGGGCGCGAGGCCTATGCGGCGCGCATCGGCGCCTTGCGCGCGGCCTGCCGGCGCGCCGCGGCCTGAAATGATCCCGCGCTATTCACGGCCCGAAGCCGCCGCCATCTGGTCGCCCGAGACGCGGTTCCGCATCTGGTTCGAGATCGAGGCCCACGCCGCCGACGCCATGGCGGTGCTCGGCACGATCCCGAAGGACGCCGCCAAGAAAATCTGGGACAAGGGCAAGAACGCGAAGTTCGATCCCGCGCGCATCGACGCGATCGAACGCGAGGTCAAGCACGACGTCATCGCGTTCCTCACCCACTTGGCCGAGATCGTCGGACCCGAGGCGCGCTTCGTGCATCTCGGCATGACCTCTTCCGACGTGCTCGACACCTGTTTCGCGGTGCAGCTCGCGCGCGCCGCCGATCTGCTCATCGCCGATCTCGACCGCCTGCTCGCGGCCCTGAAGCGTCGCGCCGTCGAGCACAAAAAAACCGTCTGCGTCGGGCGCTCCCACGGCATCCATGCCGAGCCCACGACCTTCGGCCTCAAGCTCGCTTCCGCTTATGCCGAATTCGCGCGCGCCCGCACGCGGCTCTTGGCGGCGCGGGCCGAGATCGCGAGCTGCGCCATCTCCGGCGCGGTCGGCACCTTCGCCCATGTCGATCCAAAGGTGGAAGCGCACGTGGCCAAGCAAATGGGGCTCGCGGTCGAGCCGATCTCCACCCAGGTGATCCCGCGCGACCGCCACGCCATGTTCTTCGCGACGCTTGCCGTCATCGCCGCCTCCGCCGAGCGGCTGGCGACCGAATTTCGCCATTTGCAGCGCACCGAAGTGCGCGAGGCCGAGGAATATTTCGCCGAAGGCCAGAAAGGCTCCTCGGCCATGCCGCACAAGCGCAATCCGGTGCTGTCGGAGAACGTCACCGGGCTTGCGCGCCTGGTGCGCGCCTATGTGACGCCGGCGCTCGAGAACGTGGCGCTCTGGCACGAGCGTGACATTTCGCACTCCTCGGTCGAGCGCATGATCGGGCCGGATGCGACGATCACCCTCGACTTCGCGCTCGCGCGCCTGGCCGAGATCGTCGACAAGCTCATCGTCTATCCGGAGACCATGAAGAAGAATCTCGCCTCCCTCGGCGGCCTGGTCCATTCCGAGGACGTGTTGTTGGCGCTCACGAAAACGGGCCTCGCCCGCGAGGACGCTTATAAGCTGGTGCAGAGAAACGCCATGAAGGCCTGGGCCGGCCAAGGCGATTTCCTGCAATTACTCAAGGCCGACAAGGAAGTGATTCAAAAGCTTGGTGAATCGGAACTTGAAGCCTGCTTCGACTTGAATCATCACTTGAAGCACGTCGATGCGATCTTCGAACGGGTTTTCGGCAAGGCGTGAGCGGCCGCCCTCAAAGCGCGCGTAACCGCTTCCTTCCGGCGTAACGATCAGAACGGCTGTTTGTCGGTCAGCGGCGCCTCACCCTTGGCGCGGGCGAGCGCGTTCTCGGCGGCGCGGCGCAGGAAGCCGAGATCGGTGCCCATCGCGACCAGCTTGAAGCCGCGGGCTGCATATTCGCGGGCTTGATCGGCATTGCCCGCGAAGACACCGGCGAACTTCCCATGCCGCAGCACCATCACCAGCACCTTTTCGAGCATCGCGATCAGCGGCGGTTGCGTAGACTCCACATGCCGGCCGCGCGTCAACGACACCGACAGGTCGCTCGGGCCGATGAAGATGCCGTCGATACCGGGGGTAGTGAGAATGCCATCGAGATGGCTGACCGCCTCCTCGGTCTCAATCATGGCGAAGGCAAGGGTGAATTCATTGGCCTGGTGCAGATAAGCGGTGCGCTCCAGGCCCGAGAAGGTGACCGCGGTGTGCGGGCCCCAGCTGCGCATGCCGAGCGGCGGGAACTTGGTCGCCTCCACCAGCGCGCGCGCATCGGCCGCCGAATTGACCATCGGCATGATCACCGCGCCGGCGCCCGCGTCCAAGAGCCGGCTCGCGAGCGGATGGTCGCGGGTCGGAACCCGCGCCACCACCGACATGTCGAACGCCGCCGCGGTGGCGACGCAGTTCACGAAGCCTTCGAAGGTATAGAGGCCGTGCTGGAAGTCGCAGGTGATGGAGCGGAAGCCGGCGCGGGCGGCGGCCTGGATGATCGCGGGATGCGGCAGCGTGGTCCAGAGATTAAATACGGTCTCGCCGGCGCGCAATCGCCCGGCGAGCCCGAGGGGAGCGGCGGTTTCGGCCATCAGCGCCTCGAATCGGCGACTACCGGCTCAACGCCCGGCCTTGATATCCTCGACGGCCTTGGCCAGCAATTCGTCCATCATCTGCCGAAGCCGCTGGTCCGGCACATCGCTCACGCCCTTGACGTCGAGGTCCTTGCGCACCTTGCGGAAAACGTCGTTGTCGCCCCCTTCCTCGAAGTCGACGATCACGACGCTCTTGGCGTAGGAATCGGCTTCCGCGCCCTTGAGCCCGAGCTTCTCGGCCGCCCATAATCCGAAGAGCTTGTTGCGCCGGGCCGTGGCCTTGAAGCGCAGCTCTTCGTCGTGGGCGTATTTCTTCTCGAAGCCTTCTTCGCGTTTGTCGAAAGTGGTCATTGCCAACATGCTCCGAGCGGCCGGATAAGGCCGCGCCCGCCAAAGACGCCTTGCATATAGGGCCGCCACCGCCGGATCAACAGTGACAGGCGGTACGGCTGAGAGCTTGAGGATCGAGCGAGCCATCGGTCGCCTCACCGAATCGAGGCTGCCGGTCGATCAAAGCGGTGTTACCGGCCCGCTCCTATCCGTTTGATCCCTTAGGCTGCGGCCCAAGGGATCGGCGCGGTGGACTGCCTCAGGCGTTGCATTGTGCTCGCGGATTCGATCGGCTAGGGTTCATACAAGGGCGTATACAGCGCACGAGACCTGTCCGCCCCGCTTGCAGCCCCGCCTGATCGGTTTGCGTGGCTTGAGTCTCATCGGAGTCCTCGCCGACAATGGATTTTCTGAAACCACGGTACACCCCCATGAGCCGCCGTCGCAAAATCTACGAGGGCAAGGCGAAGATCCTGTACGAAGGACCCGAGCCGGCCACCCTGATCCAGCATTTCAAGGACGACGCTACCGCCTTCAACGCCAAGAAACACGAAGTGGTGGACGGCAAGGGCGTGCTCAACAACCGCATTTCCGAATACGTGTTCCAGCGCCTGAACGAGATCGGCGTGCCCACCCATTTCATTCGCCGGCTCAACATGCGCGAGCAGCTGATTCGCGAAGTCGAGATCATTCCGCTCGAAGTGGTGGTGCGGAACGTCGCCGCCGGCTCGATGGCGACCCGGCTCGGGATCGAGGAAGGTACGCAATTGCCGCGCTCAATCATCGAATTCTATTACAAAAAGGACGAGCTCGGCGATCCGATGGTGTCGGAGGAGCACATCACCGCCTTCGGCTGGGCCACCACCCAGGAGATCGACGACATCATCGCGCTCGCGATCCGCGTCAACGACTTCCTCACCGGGCTGTTCCTTGGCGTCGGCATCCGCTTGGTCGATTTCAAGATCGAGTGCGGCCGGCTGTGGGAAAACGACATGATGCGCATCGTGGTGGCCGACGAGATCAGCCCGGACACCTGCCGGCTGTGGGACATGAAGACCAACGAGAAGCTCGACAAGGACCGCTTCCGCCGCGACCGCGGCGGGCAGATCGAGGCCTAAACCGATGTGGCGCGCCGGCTCGGCATCATGTCGGAGAACGAGCCGCCGCAGGGCCGCGGGCCCGTGCTGGTGCAATAGAACCGCGGCCTCGCGTCCTGCGTCTCGGCGGGGGCCCTTCGCCCCCGTCGCCGTTTCCGGAGAAACGAGGATGAAAGCGCGCGTGACCGTCACTTTGAAGCCGGGCGTGCTCGATCCGCAAGGCAAGGCGATCGAGGGCGCGCTGAAGTCGCTCGGCGTGGAAGGAGTTATCAGCGTGCGCCAGGGCAAGGTGTTCGACGTGGAGCTCGCGGCGAAAGACAAAAAGGCAG
>JAUSIF010000353.1 GCA_030648135.1 Xanthobacteraceae bacterium | reverse complement strand
GAAGGCAGTAAATCCCGTGAGCGACGGCGTCTCGGTCGCCTCATAGGCGAGCGCGCGGGCGAGGAATTCGTCGAGCGCATCGGCGGCCTCGGCTCCCAGGCGAGCGAGAATTTGCTCGCGGCCGCGATCGCGGCCGAGCACACGCGAGAAGAAATCGAACGGCCTGAGCATGCGCGCTTCCTCGCGCCAGCTCTTAAGCTTCTCCGCGGCCGCGGCGAAACGGGAATGATTCTGCGATTTTTCCGCGAGCGCGGCGGCGAGCGCCCCCTTGCGTCCGTGCGCGAGATCGAACAGGTCGTCTTCGGAAAGACCGAACAGCGGACTCTTGAGCACGCAAGCGAGCGCCAGGTCATCGGCTTCCAAAGTCAGCGCGTCGCCGAGCGCCAAGAGATCCATGACCGCGATATGCTCGGTGAGCTTGAGCCGGTCGGCGCCCGCGACCGGAACCCCGGCGCGCTTCAGCGCCTGCAGGATCGCCTCGAACAAGGGCCCGCGCTGGCGCACCAGCACGATCACGTCGCCGGGGCGCGGCGGGCGGCGCGCATCGCCCACCGCGATGCCGCCGCCGAGCCAGAATTTCACAGCCTTTGCAATGCGTTGCGCGAGCAGCACCGGCGCGCTGCGCGCGCTTTGCGCATCGAGCGGCGCGTCCCAGGCGAGCCCGTCGTCCGCGTCCTCTTCGGGCTTCACCGTCGGCCAGATCTCGACCAGCGCGGGGGCACGGCTGCGGATTGCCGTATGCGCGGTTCCGATCTCCTCGGCGCTGGAGAGACCTTGAAACGCTTCCGACCGCGAAAAGATCAAATCGATCGCGGACAGCACGCCCGGCGCCGAGCGGAACGACAGATCGAGCCGCTCGGGATAGAAGAGCGAGCCTGCCGCCTCCACGCGTTTCCTGAATTCCCGCCGCATCTCGTCGAAGCGCTTAGGCTCGGCGCCCTGGAATCCGAAGATCGATTGCTTCTCGTCGCCGACGGCAAACACTGTACGCCTGCGATCCTCGCGCGCGCCGCGGCCGGCGAAGAATTCCTCGGTGAGCTTGCCGATCACCTCCCATTGCTCGGGGCTGGTGTCCTGCGCCTCGTCGATGAGCACGTGATCGATGCCGCCGTCGAGCTTATAGAGCACCCAGCTCGCGGCGACGTCGTCGAACATGGTGGCGGTCTTATGGATGAGGTCGGCATAATCGAGCTCGCCGCGGGCGCGCTTGACTTGCTCATAGCGGCGGATCATTGCCGCGGCGAGCACGAGTAGCGCCGCCGTGCGCGCGCGCGCACGCGCGGCGAGATGTTTGTCCCGTAGCGGCACCAGCCGGTCACGCTCGGCAAACAGATGAGCAAACAATCGAGGTTCGGCATCGCGCACTTTCTCGTTGCCGAAACCGCCGTCCTCGCGCGGCTTGCCCTCGCCGGTGAAGAAGACCGGAAGATAGTCGTCGATGGCCGCCACGGGATCGGCGAAAGCCGCCGCCTCCGCCAGCGCCTTGCCGCAACGAGCCGCGTTCCCTCCCAGCGCGAGCAAACTTGCGGCGATGCTCGGCCATTCGCTGGGCGGGAAACGACCCTTGCTAAGAATATCGTCTTCGATGGCAGCAAGCGTCTCGTCGGGTCGCAAGCCGAGCGCCGCCGCGACCGCATCGTCACCCTTTCCGATAAGGCGCAAAATTTCGCCGCGCGCGCCCACCGCCTCCTTCAGCGCCTCCTCGAGGCTCTGGTCGGTTGCCACCGCGTCCGCATGCGCGAGTGCCCGGCCGAGCGCGCCCGCGGGCTCGGCGGCGGCCTCGATCAGCACGGAATTGCGCGCGCGCGTGAGCAGATCGGTTTCGCGAATCTCGTCCAGCACCTCGAAGCCCGCCGGCACCCGCGCCTCGAATGGAAATTGGTGCAGCACGCGGTCGCAGAAGGCGTGGATGGTTTGCACCTTGAGGCCGCCCGGCGTCTCCAAGGCGGCCGCGAACAGACGCCGCGCCGCGGCGCGCCGCGCGGGCGAGGGCGGCAGCGGATCGATGCTTTTGAGCGCTTGATCGAGCTTGTCGTCATCGAGCCGCACCCATTGGCCGAGGACCTTCAGCACTTCGTTCGCCATATGAGCGGCGGCGGACTTGGTGAAGGTGAGGCACAGAATACGCGCGGGCGGATTGCCGGCCAGCAACAGCCGAATGACCCGGCGCACCAGCACGGTGGTCTTGCCCGCGCCGGCGTTGGCCGAAACCCAGGCCGAAGCCGCTGGATCGGAGGCGCGCGTCTGCACCGCACGGGTCGCGGCGGGAATTTCGTAGCGCGCACTCATTCCTCGCCTCCTTCCGCCGACCATTCCTTGATGCGCGCGAGATGATCGTATTGGCCGAAGCGGCCGCGCCATTTCGGCCGCGGGATCGAATGATAGGGCGTCTTCGCGTTCGCGAAGGCGGCGATAAGTTTTTCGATCCGCGCGCGCGCGAACAGGGCGAGATCGTCGCAACTCGAAATATGATATTTTTCGACGAGCTTTTTCGCGTCGCGCTTGGCTCGCGCCGGATCGAGCGATCGCACTTCGCCGGGCGGATCGCCGCCGGAAAGGCGCATTACGGCGATCTCGGCGATTTTCGCGTTCGCCGATACGCCCGTGAATCCGCCCGCCCGCGCGATCGCCGCTTCCAGCGGCAGCTGCGGCGCCAGCCCGGCGAGCGCCTGCGACAAGGTCGGCGCCTCGCCGGTCTTGTAATCGAGGATCGCGACGGAGCCGTCCGCGCGCAAATCGATCCGGTCGGCGCGCGCAGTCAGCGTAAATTTACGCCCCTTGATGTCGAACTCGATCTTTCCTGCGATCTCCGCGAGCGTGCGCGCGACATCCTGCCGCCGCGCGCGCTCTTGCGCGACGAACCAGCGCGCGACCCGCTCGAAGCGCGGCCACCAGATCGCCGCGACGCCCGGGAAATCCCGCATGCAAGCAAAGGCATCCCGCCCGCAGGCGAGCAGCCGGTCGAGCGCGTCGGCCGGCGACTTTTCCGGAAACGCGCGTGCGAAATCCGCCAGCGCCTGGTGCAGGAGCGTGCCGCGCTCGGCCGCGCCCGGATCGGCATCGATCTCCTCCAGCGGCTCGAGCGCCAGCACATAGCGCGCATAGATCGAATAGGGATCGCGCACCAGCGTCTCGATGTCGGTGACGCTGAGACGCGCCGGCCGTGCGGCGAGGGGCGGGCGGGGCACCGGACGATCGATGGGCTTCGGCTTTTGCGGACGCTCGAGCTCGCGCGCGAACGCGAGATAATTTCCACCGCGTTCGAGCGCCTGCTCCCAGGCTTTTTTCGGCGCCACTGCGGCAAGGCGCTGGAGAAAGCGCGAAGCCACGGTCTCGACCCCGTTCTGCCGGCGTGCGCGGGTGAGCACGATCTCATGCGCGCCCATGGCTTGCGTAAAATCATGCGCCGAAAGGCCGATACGGCGCTCGGGCAGATCGAGCCCCAATCGTTTCCGCATCGGCCGGTTGAGCCAGGCATCGGCGTGGGTTTCCGGCGGCCAGACGCTCTCGTTGAGGCCGCCGAGCACCATGCGCTCGCAATCGAGCAAGCGCGCTTCGAGCGGCCCCAGGATACGAATGCGCGCGCGGCTGTCGAAGCTGGGACGCACGGGTCGATCGGCAAGCAAGCGGTCGAAGGCGTCGGCATAATCAATCAAGCCGAACGCGGGCGCGTGATTCGCCGCCGCCTCGATGGCGCCGAAGACTTC
Source organism: Xanthobacteraceae bacterium (assembly GCA_030648135.1). Lineage (GTDB taxonomy): Bacteria > Pseudomonadota > Alphaproteobacteria > Rhizobiales > Xanthobacteraceae > JAUSIF01. The sequence goes on along the minus strand of JAUSIF010000353.1, from coordinate 6,117 downwards.
GGCGAGCGCGCGGGCGTCCTCGCGCTCCGCGATCGCAAGGTCGAGGCCCAGGCCTTGCAGCGCAGTGCGATGGGCCGCGAGTAGGCGGGCGAGCGTCACCTCCCCCGCATCGGCAAAGCCCTGCAGCGGCTCAAACGCCCGCCCGATCCGCCGGGCAAGATCGAGTGCGGCGTCCCAATCCTGATCGCCGAGGCGCGCGCGCGGATCGCGCCGATGTTTTTCCGCCTCGCGCGCGTCGAGGATGGCGCGTTCGAGTCCCCTGGCCCCTTGCGCCGGACGCGGTCCGCGCAGGACAGCGATTTCGAGCGCGTCGATCGCCGCGGCGTTGCCGAGATTCGTGAACGGATGCCGCAGCAGCGCCAACAAGGAAACCGGCGCGAAACTCTCCGCGGCCACCGTCGCGGTGAGCCGCGCGAAGCGCCCGGCCTCGGTCTCGGCGAGCGGGATGCCGGCCGAATCATCGACCGCGATATTCCAGCGGGTGAGCTCTGCGGCGACGCGCCGGGCCAGCGCACGATCGGGTGTGATGAGCGCCGCGCTCTTCTGCTTCCCCTCCAGCGTCTCGCGCAGTGCGAGCGCGATTACGAGCGCTTCCTCGCGCGGGTCCGCCGCCTCGACCACGGCGATGCCGGAAAACGCCGCCGCGGCCGCTTCGTCGGCGAAAAGCTCGGCGCGTATGCTCCAGCGATCGGTCGTCGCCGCCGGGCGAAAGGCTTCCGACAACAGACGCTCGCGCTCAGGGCCCGCGGGCGAGCCCAGCACCCGGACATCGCCACGGGCGAGTCCTAGTCTCTTCACGAGCCGCCGCAAACCGAACTGGGGATGGCCCGGCGATGCATCGATGTCGGCAGCGCCGAGCTTTCCGCCCTCGATCAGATCCCAGGAAGCCTCGTCGAGATCCTGGTCGAGGCCCGGCAACACCACGGCTCCGTCGGAACGCTGCGCGATGGCGGCAATCAGTCCCGCCACCGCCGGGATCGATGCGGTGGAGCCGGCGGCGACGACCGGCCCGCTATCGGCGGCGGCAAGCCGCTCCGCTTCGCGCGCGAGCAGGCGATCACGCCGTACCGCCGGATCATCGAGCCCGCGATCGTCGAGATGGCGGATCCATCCCTGGCGCGCGATCTTCAGAAACTCGAGCGATTTCTGCCAATAAATGTCGAGTTCGGCCGGCACCAGGCCATCGAGTGCTTCGAACGAGACTCCGGCGATGGTCATGTCATCGAACAGCCGGGCAAGCTCGTCGGCGAGCGTGATGGCGGCGGCAGGCGTTACCGCCATCAACGGCTCGCGCTCGCCGGTCGCTTCGGCAAGCTGCTTTGCGTATTTCAGCGTGAGCTGGGCGAGCACGAGACGGCGCTCTATCGGCGCGACCGCGGGGCGAAGGCCCGCATCAAACGTCTCTTCGGCGAAGGCGAGCGCGTCCTCATCGACGTCGCCGAGCGGAATGATGCGCGGCAGAATCGCGGCCTCGCCGCCCAACCGGTCGAGGACTGCATCGGCGAAGGCCCGTGCGGCGCGGCGGGTGGGAAGAAACACGGTAGCTTTGGCGAGGGCGAGCGGATCACCGCGCGGGGAAAATCCCTCCACCAGCCGGCCGTCGATCAGCGCGTTCGCGAGCGTCGGCAGGAACGGCGCCGAGGCCGGGATGCTGAAGACGCGATGGGGGCGCGCCATGACTCACGCGCTCAAACGGCGGATCGCTTGCTCCGCGGCTGCGATCGCCTCCGGCGTACCGACGTGGAGAAAGGTGCCTTCGAGCCGCAGCCCGAACAGGCGGCCCGATTTTTCCGCGCGGTCGAACAGGATGGTGAGCGGGAAAGCGCCCCTGGGCGCGCCGGAGAAGAGCGCCGGCGATAGGATCGCGGCACCCGCATAGACAAAAGCTGCGACCTCGCGCTCGCCACACCGGTGCAGCCGCCCGTCTGCATCCATCGCATAATCGCCGCGTCCGTCGTAGCCGATCGCGCCCGCCGTCGCCGCGAGCAGGAGAGCCGCATCCATGCGTCCGCGATCAAAGCCGCGCGCGAGCCGCATGAGGTTGGGTGTCGTGCCCTCGATCCACAGGCTGTCGGAATTCACCAGCACGAACGGCGCGCTGCCGAGCAAGGGCAAGGCCTTGGCGATGCCGCCGCCGGTGGAAAGCAACTGCTCGCGCTCATTGGAGATCACGATGCGGGGATGCTCGCGTCCCTTCAGGTGTTCTTCGACCGCGTCGGCAAAATGATGGACATTGACGACCGCGGTCGCAATGCCCACCTGCACCAGACGATCGAGCACATGATCGATCAGCGCACGGCCCATGACTTCAATGAGCGGCTTTGGCCGGCTTTGGCTGAGCGGGCCCATGCGCGTGCCGAGCCCGGCCGCCAGCACCATGGCGCTCGCCGGCATGGCGGGATCGCGGACGAGGGTGCTCACGGCAAGGGTGGACTCGTCGCCGCTGCGCTGGCGACCGGTGCGTTGGCCACCGGCGTCGGTGTCGGCGGCAGTGGCGGCGGCACGTGTGCGCGGTACCAGGCCTTGAGTTCGGCGAGCGAAGGATGGGCCAAGGCGCGCATCAGATAATTCCACACCCGCGGCAAGTGCCGAAGATATTGCGGCTTGCGGTCGCGCCGGTCGAGTCGGGCAAAAATGCCGAGAATCTTGGTCGCGCGCTGGGCGCCGAGCATCACATAGCGGCTCGCGAACAAGGCCGGATCGAACGCGGGATCGTAGGCTCCTCGACCTATGGCATAGCGGGACAGCAGCTTCAGTTCGAGCGCTTCCGACACGTCGACCCGGGCATCCATCAAGAGCGCAGCGGCGTCATAGGCGGGCGGGCCCAGCACGGCGTCCTGGAAATCGAGCAATCCGACGCGCGCGATGCCAGTCCGTTCAGGCAGCCACAACAAGTTCGGCGAGTGGAAATCGCGCAACACCCAGGTCTTGGGCTCGGCCATCGTCTCCCCGAGCTTCACGCGCCAGAGCGTGAGAAAGGCTTCGCGCGTGGCCGCGTCGGGCACCCTGCGGCCGCGGTGCGGCAGGTACCAATCGAACAGTAGCTCGACCTCGATCAGCAAGGCATCGAGATCATAAAGCGGAATGCGATGATCGATACGCGGCGCGACCGGCAATACCTCCGGCAGCTCCATGCTATGCAGCGCGACCAGTAGGTCGATGGCCGCCTCATAGCGCTCTTCGATCGGGACCGGTGGATCGCCGGCAACGAAGCCTTCCGAACCCAGATCCTCGAGCAGAAGCAGACCGTTCTCCAGATCGGCGGCATAGATTTCCGGTGCGCTGAAGCCGAGCTTGTGTAAGGCGCGGGCGAGCGCCGCGAACGGGCGCACATTTTCGGCGAGATGGGCGATCGCGCTATAGGAGCGGCCCTGCCGCAGCGCCGGTTCGTCGGACTTGAGCGGCACCTTCATGAGCACGGCGGTGCCTTCGTCGATTTTATCGTGATAAAGACGCTCATAGCTGCGGATCGAGGCGTCTCCCTGCAGATGTTGCCGGAGTGCCGAACCATAGCCGGTGGCGTCGAGCAGCGCGCGCGCCGCGCGCAATTGCGTCAATCGGGCCCCCCAGGCACCGAAACCGGTGAGCCGGACATTGCGATGGGTCGGGCCGAGGTCCGGCGCGAGCGCGAGCGAGACCTCGAGCCGGTCGGCCTGGATGAGCGCGCCGGCGCGATCCGGCCATTCCAAGAGCACGGCCGCGCCCTCGGCCGCTTCCTGCCAGCCCAGCTCCGCGAGCTCGGCCAACGTCGTCACCCGGTAGAGGTCCGCATGGACAACCGAAAAACGCGGCAGTTCATACGTCTGCAGGAACGTGAAAGTAGGGCTCGGCACCTGCAGCCGCTCGTCGCCGGCGAGATAACGGATGATGGCGCGGGCGAGCATGGTCTTGCCGGCACCGAGGTCGCCCGCGAGCGTGATGAGGTCGCCTGGTCCGATCGCAATGGCGAGATCCATGGCGAGATGCCGGGTTGCATCCTCGTCGGGCAACTCGATGTCCCAGGTGACGCGCGGATTGTTCGAGTTCGGCATCGACGCGGCTACTCGGCGGCCCTCGATCCAGCGACGGCATGAATCGGAAAGGAGCAGACGGCGACTGTACCCTGTCCGGGCTCCGAATCGATCGTGACGCTGCCGCCATGGAGCGCCATCAGGGAACGCACGATCGACAGACCCAAGCCCGCTCCGCGGTGGTGCGATCCGAGCGCCCGGCTCTCGAAGCGCTCGAATACGCGCTCCTTCAGTTCGGGCGGGATGCCGGGACCCTTGTCGGCGATCCGAAACACGATCGCATCCGGACGACGTTCAGCCGATAGCGTCATCGTCTCTCCGCGCGGCGAGAAGCCTATCGCATTGGACAACAGATTGAACATGATCTGCCGCACGCGTTTTTCGTCGGCGACGAAGCTGCCGATATCGGCCGGCACGCGGATATCGAGTTTGATCCCTCGCTCGGCCAGTCGCGCCGACACGCCTTCGGCCGCCGCTTCCACCGCTGCGCGCACGTCGACCTCACCGAGATCGAGAATCATGGCGCCGGCGTCGATGGTGGCGAGATCGAGAATATCGTTGATGATGGCGAGTAGCGCCGCGCTCGAATCGGTGATGTGGCGGATATAGTCGCGTTGTTTCTCGTTGAGCGGGCCGATCAACGGATCGTCCAGGAGCTGCGCGAAGCCAATGATGGTGGTGAGCGGCGAACGCAGTTCATAGGAGACATGGCCGACGAAGGCGTTTTTCAGCGCATCGGCGGCGAGCAGCGCCTCGTTGCGCTCGATCAGCGCGCGCTCCACCCTCACGCTGTCGCTCACGTCGCGGAAGGTCACGAGCGTGCCGCCATCGGGCAGCGGCACGGTGGTGCAGTCGAGCACGCTGCCGTCGATGCGTTCGAGCCGCCGGGCGATCGGCGTGCGGCGCTCGAAGCTGGTGATGGCGAGTTGGATCGCCGCCCAGGAACTGACGCTCGAAACAGCGCCGCCGTCTGCCTCGCTTTTTCGATCGTAGCGCTCGAGCGACGCTCCGAGCAGCGGCCGGCACCAACCGCCGATGGTCTCGATATGGGGTCGCTCGGCCAGCGTCGGGGGCGCAAGCTTCCACAGCTCCACGAAGGCCGAGTTGAAGAGCTTCAGGCGTCCGTCGCTGCCGAACACGGCGACGGCTTCCGCGAGCGCGTCGAGTGTCTCGCTCTGGGTGCGGATGAGCGCATTGTAGCGGCTCTCCAGCTCGATGCGTTCGGTGATGTCGTCGAACAGATAGGTGACCCCGCCTTCGGGATTTGGATTGGTCACCACCCGCAGGGTGCGGCCGCCCGGCAAGTGCCACCAATGCTCCTTGGGCTCGAGCGCCCGATAGGCCTCGTGCAATTGCGCGATCCAGGCGCGGAAATCGGCTTGCTCCGGAAGCCGGCGCTGGGCCCGCAGCCAATCGAGGACCGCGGAATCGGTCGGCCGCTCGTCGAGGAAGCCGGAATCGAGCTGAAACAGCGTGCGAAAGGCGGCGTTGTGGAAGACGAGGCGCTGGTCGACGCCGAAGATCGCGACCGCGGTCGCGAGCTGGTCGAGCGTGCGCCGATGCGCCGCGACCATGTGGGAAAGCTCCGCGCGCATGGTCTCCGCTTCGGTGGCCTCCAGGCCGATGCCGGCCGCGCCGCGCTCGCTGCCAAGCTCGAGCACGTCGAGGACGCGCCGGGCGCCCGCGACGATCACGGGCACGCGCTTGGAAAATGCGCGGCCTTGAGCACGCAGGTGCGCCGCTTCCTCGCGCGCAGAGCTGTCGAGCAGCTCGAGCCCGCGCCCGACCGCAGCGGCTGGATCTCCCGCCTCGACTGCTGCGGCATAGGCACGATTGGCGAAGACCAGGCGGCCGCCGGCATCGCGGATCCAGATCGGCGCCGGTACCGCCTCCAACAGGTTCCGCACCTCGCCGACCTCGCGCTCCAACTTGCGATAGCGCTCGGCGAGTGCGGCGTGCTCGAGCTTCGTTCCGGTCACGTCCCGCAGCCGCAGCACCGCCGCGCCGCCGATCGGGCGGCCTTCGGCCTCGATATGACGGCTGCGGGTGGTGACGAGAACGAAGGCGAAGGCTTCACCGCGCCGGCGCAAGGATTCGACCGCATTCT
>JAUSIF010000350.1 GCA_030648135.1 Xanthobacteraceae bacterium | reverse complement strand
CGGAAAATCCATGCAGCGGGTGATGGAGTGCTACGATCTCGGCCTGGACATCCCGGCCCAGCTCGCCGAGCACCGGACCGGCGCGGCGGGCGGGCGAATGCGGCTCGCCGCGAAAAGATCGTGTGCTCTCCCGGTCACTTTCCGGCGGCTTCGGCGGCCTCGTCTTCCTCGCTGATGCGCTCGACCGAGACCACCTTTTCGGTTTCGGCGGTGTTGAACACGATCACGCCCTGGGTCGAGCGGCCGGCGATGCGGATGCCGTCGACCGGGCAGCGGATGAGCTTGCCGGCGTTGGTCACCAGCATGATCTGGTCGGATTCCTCCACCGGGAAGGAGGCGACCAGGCGGCCGATTTTCTTGTTCAGCTTCATCGCCACGATGCCTTTGCCGCCGCGGCCGGTGATGCGGTACTCGAAGGATGAGCTGCGCTTGCCGTTGCCGCGCTCGGTGAGCGTGAGGATGAACTGCTCGGCGGCGCCCATGGCGGCATAGCGCTTCTGGCTCAATTCGATCGCCTTCACCTTCTCTTCCTCGTCGTCGTCCTCCGTGTCCTCGCCGCCGCGGCGGACCGCGTTCGCCATCTTGAGATAGGCCACGCGCTCCTCGCTGCTCGCCTCCATGTGGCGGATGATCGCCATGGAAATCACATGGTCCTTCTTCTCCAGCCGGATTCCGCGCACGCCGATGGAGTTGCGGCCCGCGAACACGCGTACGTCGCCGACCGGGAAGCGGATGCACTGGCCCTCGGCGGTGGACAACAGCACGTCCTCGGCCTCGGTGCAGAGCGCGACCGAAGCAATGGCGTCGTCCTTCTCGAGTTTCATGGCGATGATGCCGGAGCGGCGGATATCGACGAAATCCGCAAGCGCGTTGCGGCGCACGGTGCCGCCGGTGGTGGCGAACAGGATGTTGAGTTTTTCGCGCGCCTTTTCCTCCGCGGGCAGCGTGATGATCGAGGTGATGCGCTCGTCCTGCTCGATCGGCAACAGATTGACGAAGGCCTTGCCGCGCGCCTGGGGTGCGGCCAGCGGCAGGCGCCAGACCTTCAGCGTGTAGGCCTTGCCCTTGGAGGAGAAAAAAAGCACCTCGTCGTGGGTGGAGGCGACGAACAGGCGGGTGACGAAATCCTCCTCGCGGGTCTGCATGCCGGCGCGGCCCTTGCCGCCGCGCTTCTGCGAGCGAGAGGTGGAAAGCGGCACGCGCTTGACGTAGCCGGCGTGCGACACCGTCACCACCATTTCCTCGCGCTGGATCAGGTCTTCTTCCTCGACGTCGGCCTCGGCTTCGGCGATCTCGGTGCGGCGCGGTGTGCCGAACTCGGACTTGATGGCGGCGAGCTCGGCCTTGACGATCTTGCGGATGCGCGGGCGGCTTTTGAGAATTTCGAGATAATCGGCGATCTCCTTGCCGAGACCGTCGAGCTCGGCGCCGATCTCGTCGCGGCCGAGCGCGGTGAGCCGCTGCAGGCGCAGATCGAGGATGGCGCGGGCCTGCTCTTCCGACAGCCGATAGGTGCCCTTGTCGGAAACCTTGTGGCGCGGGTCGTCGATCAGTTCCACCAGCGCCTTGACCGCCTTGGCCGGCCAGTCGCGCCCCATCAATGCGTCGCGGGCGGCGTTGGCATCCTTGGCGGCGCGGATCAGCTTGATCACCTCGTCGATATTGGCGACCGCGATGGCGAGGCCGACGAGCACATGGGCGCGGTCGCGGGCCTTCTTCAGCAGGAACTTGGTGCGGCGGCCGATCACCTCCTCGCGGAAGCCGACGAAGGCCGTCACCAGATCGAGCAAGTTCATCACCTCGGGCCGGCCGCCCACCAGCGCCACCATATTGGCCGGGAAGGTCGATTGCAGCGGCGTGAAGCGGTAGAGCTGGTTCAGCACCACCTCGGCCATGGCCTCGCGCTTCAATTCGAGCACCACGCGCATGCCGTCGCGGTCGGACTCGTCGCGGATCTCGCCGATGCCGTCGATCTTCTTGTCGCGGACCAGCTCGGCCATCTTCTCGATCATGGTGGTCTTGTTGACCTGATAGGGGATCTCGGTGACGACCAGCGCCTCGCGCTCGCCTTTCATCTTTTCCTGCGCCACGCGCCCGCGCACCACCATCGAGCCGCGGCCGGTGAGATAGGCGGAACGAATGCCGGTCTTGCCGAGAATGATGCCGGCGGTGGGGAAATCGGGACCCGGCACCAGCTCGATGATTTCCTCGAGCGTAAGCTCCGGCTTGTCGATCAGCGCGACGCAGGCGTCGATCACCTCGCCCAAGTTGTGCGGCGGCATATTGGTCGCCATGCCGACGGCGATGCCGCCGGCGCCGTTCACCAACAGGTTCGGGAAGCGCGCCGGCAGCACCATCGGCTCGCGCTCGGAACTGTCGTAATTCTCCTGGAAGCCGACGGTGTCCTTGTCGAGATCATCCACCAGCGCGCCCGCGACCTTGGCCAGCCGCACCTCGGTGTAGCGCATGGCCGCGGGCGGATCGCCGTCGACGGAGCCGAAATTGCCCTGCCCGTCGATGAGCGGCAGGCGCATGGAGAAATTCTGCGCCATGCGCACCAGCGCGTCATAGACCGACTGGTCGCCGTGCGGGTGATATTTGCCGATGACGTCGCCGACGATGCGCGCCGACTTGCGATAGGGCTTGTTCCATTCGTAGCCCTGCTCGTGCATGGAATAGAGGATGCGGCGATGCACCGGCTTGAGCCCGTCGCGGGCGTCGGGAAGCGCGCGCGCCACGATCACGCTCATAGCGTAATCGAGATAGCTGCGTTTCAGCTCGTCCGTGATCGATACGGGACGAATGTCCGATGGGCTCGGCGGCTCCACCGGTTTGGGCGGTTCGGTCTCGGCCAAGGGCCTCTAGCCTCGAAAAAAAGGAGTGCGAATCCTATAGCTGATTCAGGCCGCAAAGGCCAGATGATAGTTCCGGAAACGGGCGAAGATTAGTAAATTATATCAATAG
>JAUSIF010000348.1 GCA_030648135.1 Xanthobacteraceae bacterium | reverse complement strand
GTATTGATTGCCGGCTATCACGGCACCGGCAAGTCGACCCATATCGAGCAGGTGGCGGCGCGGCTCAATTGGCCGATGGTGCGCGTCAACCTCGACAGCCACATCAGCCGCATCGACCTCATCGGCAAGGACGCGATCGTGCTCAAGGATGGCCTCCAGGTCACCGAATTCCGCGACGGCATCCTGCCGTGGGCGCTCCAGCGCAATATCGCGCTCGTCTTCGATGAATACGACGCCGGGCGCCCCGACGTGATGTTCGTGATCCAGCGCGTGCTCGAGGTGCAGGGCAAGTTCACGCTCTTGGACCAGAACAAGGTAATCCAGCCGCATCCCGCGTTCCGGCTGTTCGCGACCGCCAACACCATCGGTCTCGGCGACACCACCGGGCTCTATCATGGCACCCAGCAGATCAATCAAGGCCAGATGGACCGCTGGTCGATCGTGTCCACGCTCAACTACCTCCCGCACGACAAGGAGGTCGACATCGTGCTCTCCAAGGCGCCGAAGTATCGCACCGCCGAGGGCCGCGACACCGTCTCCAAGATGGTGCGCGTCGCGGACTTGACGCGCTCGGCCTTCGTCAACGGCGACCTCTCGACCGTCATGAGCCCGCGCACGGTGATCACCTGGGCGGAGAACGCCGACATCTTCGACGACCTCGGCTTCGCCTTCCGTGTCACCTTCCTCAACAAATGCGACGAGCTCGAGCGGCCGCTGGTCGCCGAGTTCTATCAGCGCAGCCTCGGGCGCGAGTTGCCGGAATCGACGGTGAACGTCGCGCTGTCCTGAGCGATGACGATTCCGAACACAGGCAAGAGCAAGGCTCAAGAAGCGCCGGCGGAGCCGTTCAAGCGCGCAGTCGCCGGCTGCTTGCGCGCGATCGCCGGCCGGCCCGATCTCGAGGTCACCTTCGCCGCCGAGAAGCCGGCGCTCACGCCGCAGCGGGCGCGTCTTCCCGAGCCGCCGCGGCGCATGAGCCGCGGCGACGCGGCGATCCTGCGCGGTCACGCCGACTCCATGGCGCTCCGGACCGCTTGCCACAATCCGGCGATTCACCGCCGCATGCTGCCCGAGGGCGGAGCCGCGCGCGCGGTATTCGAGGCGGTCGAGCAGGCCCGCGTCGAGGCGATTGGTTCGCGCCGCATGACCGGCATCGCCTCGAACCTCACCGCCATGCTCGAGGACCGCTATCACCGCGGCAATTACGACGAGGTCAGCGACCGCGCCGATGCGCCGCTCGAGGAGGCGGTCGCCATGATCGTGCGCAAGCGGCTCACCGGCCTCGAGCCGCCGCCCGCCGCGAAGAAGATCGTCGATCTATGGCGCGAATTCGTCGAGACCCGCGCCGATCGCGAACTCGACCGGCTGACCCGGGAAATCCATGATCAGCGCGGCTTCGCCGAAACCGTGCACGACCTGCTCACCTCCCTCGACATGGGCGAGGAGCACCTCGCCGACCGCGACGAGGATGAAGCGCAGGATGCGGACGAAAAAAGCCGAGACGAGGCCGGCAAGAAAGGCGGTGCCGAGCGCGAAGACGCCAAAGAAGGCGTGACCGAAGAGGAGGCGAAGCTCGCCGCCGATGATACCTCGGAACTCTCGACCGAAACCGACGGATCGCCGACGGCGGAGCGCCCGGACGATCTCGACGTCGGTGATGCTCGCGACGCCGCCGAACCCTGGCGGTCGCGCCATGCCGGCAAGAACGAGCCGCGCGGGCCAAATTACCGGGCTTTCACCACCCGCTTCGACGAGATGATCGGCGCCGAGGAGCTGTGCGATCCGGAGGAGCTTGCCCGTTTGCGCAGCTATCTCGACAAGCAGCTTCAGCACTTGCAGGGCGTGGTCGCGCGCCTCGCCAACCGCCTGCAACGGCGGCTGCTCGCCAAGCAGAATCGCGCCTGGGAGTTCGACCTCGAGGAAGGCATGATCGATCCGGCGCGGCTGTCGCGCGTGATCATCGATCCATTCCAGCCGCTCTCCTTCAAGCGCGAGCGCGACACCGACTTCCGCGACACGGTGGTGACGATGCTGTTGGACAATTCGGGCTCGATGCGCGGCCGCCCGATCACGGTGGCGGCGACCTGCGCCGACATTCTCGCGCGCACGCTCGAGCGCTGCGGCGTCAAGGTCGAGATCCTGGGCTTCACCACCCGCGCCTGGAAGGGCGGCCAGTCACGCGAGGCCTGGCTCGCCGCCAACAAGCCCGCCAATCCGGGCCGGCTCAACGATCTCCGCCACATCATCTACAAGGCAGCCGATGCGCCGTGGCGGCGGGCGCGTAAAAATCTCGGCCTGATGATGCGCGAGGGCTTGCTCAAGGAGAACATCGACGGCGAGGCGCTCGATTGGGCGCACCGGCGGCTGCTCGCCCGGCCGGAGTCGCGCAAGATCTTGATGATGATTTCCGACGGCGCCCCGGTCGACGATTCGACGCTCTCGGTCAATCCCGGCAATTATCTCGAGCGCCACTTGCGCTTCGTCATCGAGGACATCGAGACCCGCTCGCCGGTCGAGCTCATCGCCGTCGGCATCGGCCACGACGTCACACGCTATTACCGGCGCGCCGTCACTATCGTCGATGCCGAGGAACTGGGCGGCGCCATGACTGAGAAGCTCGCGGAACTGTTCGACGAGCAGGCTGCGCCCCCGCCCCGCCGCGAGCGCGTACGGGCCGGTAGATGACGCCACGCCTGCGTCCCTTCGCCTTCGCATTCGTCGGTCTTGTCGCACTGTCCGCGGGATCGGCCGTTCCGCAGGCGCAATACCGGCCCTCGGTGCCGGTGCGCATCGAGATACGCGCGGCGCCGATTCCCTATTTCGAGCACCGCAATCCCGAACGCATCCGCTTCGGTGCGCTCGAATTTCGCGGCGGTCTCGTTCTCGCCTCGAGCTACGAGCATTTCGGCGGCCTGTCCGGGCTCCACGTCGCTCCCGACGGCGAGCATTTTCTCTCGCTCAGCGACAAGGGACACTGGCTGCGCGGCCGCATCATCTATGACGGCGATCGGGCGACCGGCATCGCCGACGCCGAGATGGCTCCAATCCTCGGCCCCGACGGCCGTCCGCTCTGGGAGCGCGGCTGGTATGACACCGAGTCGCTCGCCGTGGATGGCGGGACGCTCTATGTCGGCATCGAAAAAGTGCATCAGATCGTTCGCTTCGACTACGGCAAGGACGGCTTGCTCGCCCGCGGCCAGCCGATCCCGCTGCCGCCCGGCGTCCGCACCTTGCCGAGCAGCAAGGGCCTGGAGGCGCTCGCATTCGTGCCGAAAGGCATGCCGCTCGCGGGCACGCTCGTCGCCATCTCGGAGCACGGGCTCGACGCGTCCGGCAATCTCAAGGCTTTCCTGATCGGCGGACCGAGCCCGGGCGATTTCACCGTCAAGCGCAGCGACGACTACGACGCGACCGATGCCGCGATCACGCCCGCGGGCGAACTACTCTTGCTGGAACGGCGTTTCTCGATCCTGCGCGGGGCCGGCCTGCGCATCCGCCGGATCCCGCTCGGCGCACTGAAGCCGGGCGCCCTCGTCGACGGAGAGATTCTGATCGACGCCAACCTTGCTTACGAGATCGACAATATGGAGGGGATCGCCGTGCACCGGAACGCCGCCGGCGAGACCATCCTCACCCTCATCTCCGACGACAATTTCAATCCGCTGCAGCGGACGATCCTGTTGCGCTTCGCACTGATCGGACGTTGAGCGGACGGCTCAGCCGGCTGCGGCCGCCTTGGCGATCTGGCGCTTGATCTCGAGCGCCTTGGACGAGAGGCTGTCGTCCTTGGCCTTGCGGAGAAAAGCGTCGAGACCGCCGCGATGGTCGACGGACTTGAGCGCATTCGCGCTCACCCGCAGGCGCACCGAGCGTCCGAGCGTCTCGCTC
>JAUSIF010000337.1 GCA_030648135.1 Xanthobacteraceae bacterium | reverse complement strand
AGATACCTATGCGCGCTTCAAGCCCGCCGCCGAGGAGGCCACCGACCTCATCGAGGATGCCTATTTGCACACGCGCTAGGGCGCGCCCGAGTTCAATCTGAAGGCGCTCGAGGCGCTGCGTGTCAATGTGAACTCCGGCTTCGACTATGCCCGCGGGTTGCTGGCCACCAAGTCGCTGTCCGAGGCGGTGGAGCTGTCGGCGAGCCATGTGCGCAAGCAGTTCGACGCGCTATCGGGCCAGGCCAAGGAGCTCTCGGCGCTTGCCCAGAAGGTGGCGGCCGACGCTTCCGAGCCGATCAAGTCGGGTGTGAGCAAAACCTTCAAGACGCAGTAAAGGGACGGGCGAGAGGCCCGATCGCTTTCACACTGAACGAGAAGACCGGGCAATTGCCCGGTCCGATACGAGCCCGGCTCAGCCCGGGCTCGTCGTGTTTTTGCAGCCGCCCGCGGACGCTTGCCATCCGCGGCCGTTTGCTTCTAGTTTCGGCCGCGATCCAGTGCAGCTGTAGCTCAGTTGGTTAGAGCGCCTGACTGTGGATTAGGAGGTCGGTGGTTCGAATCCACCCAGCTGTACCATTCGTTCGAACAGAGATCCCAAGACGAAATAACTCCGATCAGAAGCAACCTGCGGTCCGGATCATGAATGTAAACGTCGGCGCGGATTGGCGTCCGCGCGTCGAGGACGACGCATTGTTACGAGGCCGCGGGCGCTTCGCCGACGATGCTGCCGCGCCGAACCAATGCTACGGCTATTTCGTCCGCTCGCCCCATGCCCATGCGCACATCCGCGCAATCGACGTGGAAGAAGCCCGTCGCGCCCCCGGTGTCCTCGCGGTGCTCACCGGCGCGGACATGGAGGCGGCCAAGGTCGGCAATGTGTCGCGCGTGCCTCCGGTCAACGGCCGTGGCGGCAAGCCGCTGTTCATCCCGCATCGCCCGGCGCTCGCGCGCGATATCGTGCGCCATGTGGGCGAGCCAGTGGCGCTGGTGGTGGCAGAGACGCCGCTCGCCGCCCAGGACGCGGCCGAGCAGGTGTCGGTCGAATACGAGGAACTGAAATCGGTGGTGGACGTGCGCGCGGCGCTGGCACCCGGCGCGCCGCAACTCTGGCCCGAGGCGCCGGAGAATGTCGCGATCGACTGGCCCGGCCTCAAGCAGGACGAGGCGAACGAGAAGGAAGTCGACCGTATCATCGCATCGGCGCCGCGGGTTGCCCGGGTCGCCTTGGTGCAACAGCGGATCGTCGTCGCCAGCATGGAGCCGCGCGGGGCCACCGCGAGCTACGATCCCAAGCTCGACCGCTACACGCTGCGGGCCTGCTCGCAGGGGGTGTGGCCCTTTCGCGAGCAGTTGATCGGCATCATGGGCATCGCGCGCGAGCAGCTGCGCGTGATCACCGAAGATGTGGGCGGCGCCTTCGGCCTGAAAACCGGAGCCTACCCGGAGTATCCGGCGCTCCTCGTCGTCGCCCGTCAGATCGGAAAGCCGGTGCATTGGATGTCGTCGCGGGCGGAGTCGTTCCAGAGCGACAATCACGCCCGCGACAGCTATTCGGAGGCCGAGCTTGCGCTCGATGAGAAAGGCCGCTTCCTCGCCTTGCGCGTGCGCCACTTGCAAAATCTGGGCGCCTATATCTCCGCCGTCGGCGTGCATCTATCCACCAGCAACTTCGTGCGCTGCCTGCCGACCGTCTATGCGATTCCGAAGATCGACGGCCAGGTGCGCTGCGTCTTCAGCAATACGGTGCCGACCGGCCCCTATCGCGGCGCCGGCCGGCCGGAGGCGAACTACGTGATGGAGCGGCTGGTAGACGAGGCGGCGCGCATCACCGGCATCGACCGCATCGAGCTGCGCCGGCGCAATCTTATTCCGTCCGCGGCCATGCCCTACAAGACGCCGGTCGGCACCACCTATGACGGCGGCGAATTCGAAGCGATCCTCGACAAGGCGCTGAAGCTCTCCCGCTATGCCGAGTTCGGCAAGCGCCGTGCGCAATCGGAGAAGAACGGCAAGTTGCGCGGCGTCGGAATTTCCTGCTTTCTCGAACATGCCGGCTCGAATCCGGTCGAAAGCGCTTCGCTCGCTTTTCCCGGCGGCGAGAAGCTCGTGCTCGGCTTGAATGTGCAAAATACCGGGCAGGCGCACGCGACGGTGTTTCCGCGCCTGCTCGCCGAGCGGCTCGGGATCGAACCGCAACAAATCCAGCATCGGCACGGCGACACCGATCTCGAGATCCGTGGCTTCGCATCGGTCGGGTCGCGCTCGGCCATCACCGCCGGCAACGCCATCGTGCTCGCCTCCGACACCATGATCGCGAAGGGCAAGAAAGTCGCGGCGATCCTGCTCGAAGCCGCCGAGACGGACATCGCCTATCGCGATGGCGCCTTCGAGGTCGCCGGCACCAACCGCCGCATGCCGCTGTTCGAACTGGCCGAGCACGCCCGCGAATTGGTGGCGCGCGGAGCGATCGCCGAAGGCCTCGACACCATCGTGACCGCCGAGACGCCGCAGACCTTTCCCAACGGCTGTCATGTCGCCGAAGTCGAGATCGATCCCGAAACCGGCGTCGTCTCGGTCGTCGCTTATACGGCGGTGGACGACTGCGGCAAGATCCTCGATCACGTCATTGTCGAAGCCCAGGTCCAGGGCGGCGTCGCCCAGGGGCTCGGCCAGGCCATCCTCGAGAACATCGTCTACGATCCCGCCAGCGGCCAGCTCGTCACCGGCACCTTCATGGATTACGCCATGCCGCGCGCCGATGAGGTGCCCGATGTGACCGGCGACATTCATTCCGTGCCGGCCAAGACCAATCCGCTCGGCGTGAAGGGCGTGGGCGAAGCGGGCACCACCGCCTCGCTCGCCGCCTTCATGAATGCGATCGCCGACGCCATTCCGGGCGATGCCGGAAAGAAGCTCGACATGCCGGCGACGCCCGAGCGGGTCTGGCTCGCCTGCCGGCAAGGTGCTTCTCTCCGCGGCGAAAAAAAGCAATCCAATTGACGGGCGGCGCTAGGGCGCCGCAGACTACGATGGCGTTCCCACTAGCTCCCGATCTCCGCCGCATCCTTGATGCCGAATTTCCGCGCTTTTCGGCGGCGGAAATGGCGCGTCGGCGCACGGCCATCGAGGCCGTGCTCGCCGACGCCGGCGCCGATCATCTGGTCTATTGCGGCGCCCACCGCTCCGGCTCGGCGGTGCAGTGGCTGACGCAATGGCCGGTGACGGCCGAAGCGGTCGGCGTATTTTCGCCCGGCAAGCCCGACGCTTTGTTCGTCCAGTATTACAATCACGTGCCGCTCGCGAAACGCCTCGCCGAGGCCGCGGTCGAATGGGGCGGGGAGTCCTCGATCCAGGCGGCGATCTCGGAGCTGGAGCGCCGCGACGCGCGGGTGGGACGGATCGGCGTGATCGGCCCGATGACCTTCGGCCAGCACGCCGCGCTTGGCTCGCTCTACGGCAAGATCGCCGATCTCAACCGCGCCTATGTCCGGCTGCGCCGGGTGAAGTCGGCGGAGGAACTCGACTGGATGAAGATCGGCGCGGCGCTGAGCGACGCCGGCATGCTGGCCTTGCGCGACGGCTTGCGGCCGGGCCTCTCGGAGCGCGAGCTCGGCGATCTGGTCGAGCGCGCCTATGTGGCCGAAGGCGGCACCAATGTCATTCATTACGTTGGCGTCACCCCGATGCGCGATCCGCAGATGGCGGTGCCGGCGCAATTTCCTTCGACGCGGAGGGTCGCTAAGGGCGATGTGGTGTTCGCCGAGATCAGCGCCGCGTTCTGGGAGCATCCGGGCCAGGTGTTGCGAAGCTTCGCGGTCGGCGAGGAACCGCTGCTCTATCGCGAACTCCATGCCGCCGCCGACGCCGCCTTCGATGCGATCGCGGCGCTATTGAAGGACGGCGCCAAGCCCGCCGATGTGATCGCCGCCGCGG